>JAZQUN010000086.1:0-5467 GCA_045631385.1 Clostridia bacterium | reverse complement strand
GATGGAGTGCTCCAAGGCGTAAAACTTGTCAAGGGCAATGCATTGAACACCATCCACTTCGAACAGCTTGACGGTTGGCTCTAGCACTAGCTTGGTCAATACGTCTTGAGTTGTTTGCCCTAGCGTTGGCAAGTCGATGTTGATAAGCTCACGACAGCGTGCAAACAAATCGTCTAGTGGCAAGTAGGTGTTGCCTTGCTTTTCGGCAGTATCTTTTAGTGCGTAGATGATGGATGCACGGATACGAAACTCGCCTTGTACGTCGTGTCCCATAGAAAGTGCAATTTTGTCGGCAGTAGCAAAGCCAACGCCATCGACGTCGTCAATTAGCTTGTATGGGTTTTGCGACAATACTGCCTTGGTGGATTGCTTGTAGCAGTTGTAAATTTTTAGCGCAAGGTTGGTTGTCATGCCCCACTTTTGCAAAAACATGATTTGCTCTTGCATGGCTTTTAGCTCGGCAATGCTGTTGCCAATTTCCAGCGCCTTGTTGATGGATATTCCTTTGATAGTGGCAAGCTTGGCTGGGTTGGCCTCTATCACGTTGATAGCATCGTCGCCAAACTTGTTGTAGATGTTTTCGGCTGTTTTTGGTCCAACGCCCTTGATAAGTCCACTAGCAAGATACTTGATGATGCCCTGCTTGGTGGTTGGGTTGGATACGGTGTAACTATCAATTTGCAGTTGTTCGCCGTAAGTTTTGTGCGCGACCAAAGTGCCCGTGACAGTCAAAACTTCCCCCGTCGAAAGCGAAGGGAGATTACCAACACAGGTAACAATGCCGTCTTGAGTTGTTTCAATTTGTAGCACGGTGTAGCCGTTTTCTGCGTTGAAAAACACGATGTTGACTACTGTGCCGGTAAAGGTAAATTGCACAAAAACTCCTACAAGTAAAAAATACACCGATATTATCGGTGTATCTATTTTACAGTTTTTTTGTCGTTCCGTCAACCCATTTGACAAAAACAACTACTATTCGTGGGTAATTAGCCCAAATATTTCTTCAAATCGTCAACTTTGTCAAGCTTTTCCCATGGGAATTGGCTTCTACCAAAGTGGCCGTAGCTTGCAGTTTGCTTGTAGATTGGCTTTTGCAAATCAAATTGATTGATGATCGCCTTTGGACGAAGGTCAAAGTTTTCGCAAACAATTTGCGCAAGTTTTTCGTCGCTGAACTTTCCTGTGCCGTATGTGTTTACGTCAACAGATACTGGCTTTGCACGGCCGATAGCGTAGGATACTTGTAGTTGAACTTTGTCGCAAAGTCCTGCTGCAACCAAGTTTTTGCAAACGTATCTAGCAAGGTATGCTGCACTGCGGTCTACTTTGGTTGGATCTTTACCACTGAAAGCACCACCACCGTGAGCACAGTAGCCACCGTAGGTATCAACGATGATTTTGCGACCTGTCAAACCACTATCTGCACATGGTCCACCAATTTCGAAACGGCCTGTTGGATTGATGTAATATTTGGTGTTTTCGTCCAATAGGTGTGGGGGCACTACATGTTTTACGACTAGTTCGATCATGTCACGCTTGATGGTTTCGTTACTTACTTTTGGTCCGTGTTGGGTGGAAAGTACTACTGTATCAACACGTACGGCAACGTCGCCGTCGTACTCGACAGTTACTTGGCATTTGCCGTCTGGACGCAAGTAATCTACAAGCTTGTTTTTGCGAACGTAAGCCAAGCGTTGAGCCATCTTTTGTGCCAAAGTGATTGCCAAAGGCATCAACTCTTCTGTTTCGTTGCAAGCGTAGCCAAACATCATGCCCTGGTCGCCTGCGCCGTATTGATCTAGTTCGTTGCCTTCTGCACGGAACTCGCCCGACTTATCTACGCCCATTGCAATATCTGGGGATTGCTTATCTAGTGACAAAATTACGCCACAGCTGTCGGCATCAAAGCCAAACTTTGCACGTGTGTAACCAATTTCGCGCACTGTATCGCGAACTATCTTTTGAAAATCTACTACAGCAGTTGTGCTGATTTGTCCCGTAACAAAAACCGTGCCTGTGCAAACAAGTGTTTCGCAAGCAACACGTGCTTGTGGATCTTGTGCTAGCAAAGCGTCCAAGATTGCGTCGCTGATTTGGTCGCAAATCTTATCTGGATGGCCTTCGGTTACGCTTTCCGATGTAAAAAATCTACGTTTTTCCATTTGTGTGTTCTCCTTAAAGTAAAAAATTGTCTTGCCCCAAGGGACAAGACAACGCGTAAAACTCCGTTTGATTTGTCCCATCTTTCAGGCTTGCCTGCGGAAATTAGCACCTGTCCAAGCAGGTTGCTGTGTCTTCGTTGAGTCCGTCTCTCCGACACTCTTGATGGATTGCTGTGATATTGTACCACTTACGCCACAAATTGTCAACTGTTTTGAAAAGGTTGAAAAATGTTTGTAAAGGGTAATGAAAAAGAGCCAAGCAAAGTTCTTTGCTTGACTCAAAAAATATTTTGCTGTAAAAGGTTTAAGTGCTAATTTTAGGCTCGCCATTTATTTTAGCGAGAACTGTGCTACAAAAGGAAAAGCGAAAGGCACAAATACAACCTGCGAATAGGTACATATGTAAGTGGAGTCTATGCACTCTTATCTCCAGGAAGAATACGACTAAATTTATGATAAGTGTAGGTGCCCAAATTGTTTAGAAGTTTATTTTTTATTGTTTATTATATGACCTTCTTTAATGCTCCATATAAAAAGTAAAAGCAAAATAATAACGGCAATACCTAAACAACTGATTACAGAATAAAAACATATTGCAAATAAAATTGCGCTTTTGTAAAAAAACACATCAATTATCGCCATTGTTAAATACGCTAAAATATAGATATAATTAGCGATTTGAATCCAATATGCTGCTTTACTAATTTTACCATTTTTCTCATAGTTTGATTTGACCATAATTGGAATAGGCTTAACTATAGTTTGGTTTTTTTCTTTACGATAAAAGTCTATTCCAATTGTTGCACTCAAAATAAATAATTCGCCAAAGAATAATATAAATAAGTAAAAAATTATATCCATATAACCCCTGATGTTAATAAGCAAAGTTAAAACAACAACTCATAATTTCCCATATTATCTACAGAAAACAGAGTTGAGTCTTTTGTTAAATCATATTTTATAGTTTTTATCATTTTATCACATGATTTCTTGTAAAATCCACCATTCATATTATTATCCTAAAATCCTTGACCAAAATGCCAAATTTGATACCGTTGCAACTATACTATTGCCCCAAGCATCGTAAATCCATTATACACCCTTGGGGCGTGGGTTGTCAAGGTAATAAAAAAGGCAAGGCGTTGAGCCTTGCCCTAAATTGTGTAGTAATTATAGATATTTTGCTACGAATGCTGGAAGATTTTCTTTTGCGCAAGAAACGGAAATTACAAAGTTTACGTTGAACTCATCGGCAATTGCGCCAAGACCATCGTAAACCACTTGCATATCGTCTAGGTTGCTTTTTACAATCTTTGCAAGACCGTCTACGTAGATTTTTTCGATGTCGTAGTTAGTTGCAAGCATACCTTTTACAAAAGCAACGACTTGCTCTTGAGTGGATACTTGGTAAGATGCTGTATTTACAAGACGGATGTTGCGATCCAAGTCGTGCATACGGCTGTCGTCTTTGTCGATATAAACAACAACGCCCTTTGCTGCTGCTACGCTTGCGTTTGCACCGTCGATCATTTGCTTTGTTTTGCCTGTGCCTTTTTCGCCATAAATTAGAGTTATCATGATAGTGTCCCCCAAATGATAAATTTGATTGTATCTATTATATATTTATTTGCAAATAATTTCAATACCTTTTGCAAAATTTGTGTAAATTTTTTTACTTATTCTTGTTGAAGTTTGGCAGTTTGGTCGGCAAGTCGCAATGCTTCGACCATTTGCTCGATGTCGCCGTTCATAAAGTTTTCCAAACTGTACAAAGTAAGCCCAATACGGTGGTCGGTTACACGGCCTTGTGGGAAGTTGTAAGTACGGATACGTTCACTTCGGTCGCCCGTGCCAACTTGGGTTTTGCGACGCTCGGCGTATTCCTTATCGGCTTGAGTTTGGTAAAAGTCGTACAACTTGCTTTTCAAAATCTTGATAGCCTTTTCTCTGTTTTTGATTTGGCTACGCTCGTCTTGGCAGTTTACGACAATGCCTGTTGGCAAGTGTGTCATACGGATTGCACTTTCCGTCTTGTTGACGTGTTGACCACCTGCACCACTTGCTCGGTAGGTATCTACCTTGACGTCCTTGTCGAGTATTTCGATATCAACGTCTTCGGCCTCGGGCAAAACTGCTACTGTGATGGTGGACGTGTGGATGCGACCTTGTGACTCGGTGTCGGGTACACGTTGAACACGGTGTACGCCACTTTCGAACTTAAATTTGCTGTACGCACCATTGCCAATTACGGTAAAGGATGCTTCCTTTAGCCCACCCAGTTCGCTTTCGTTGACGTCTACTTCGTCGATTTTCCAGCGGTTTTTTTCGGCGTACATGTAGTACATGCGCTTGATTTCGTTGGCAAACAATGCTGCTTCGTCGCCACCTGCACCTGCACGGATTTCGATGATTACGTTTTTGTCGTCGTTAGGGTCTTTTGGTAGCAAAAGCACCTTGAGTTGCTCTTCCATTTCTGCCTTTTTTTGCTTGCCTTCGACAATATCCAAGTGCAACATTTCCAGCATTTCTTTGTCTGTTTCGATTTGCTCCATTTCGATGCTGTCTTGCAAGTTTTTAGCAACGACAAGGTAGGCTTGGTAGCACTCGACTGTTTCTTGCAGACTGCTGTGCTCCTTGACAAGCTTTTTCCAGGTGTTGTTGTCGGCAATTACTTCGGGCTTGGAAATTTCTTCGGTGAGATAGTTGTATCTAGCCACTATTGCGTCTAATTTTTCAAACATAGGTTTCTCCAATTACTTTTTTGTTGCAATTACGATACGCGCGTTGCCGCTGTAATCATTTTTTACTACTACGTCAAAGTTGTCTTGTAGTAGTTGTGGAACAGTTGTGCCTTGGTCGTAGCCAATTTCTAGCACCAAAACGCCCTTTTCTTTCAAAAATTGTGGCGCTTGAGCTGCAATGATACGGTAGAAATCTAGGCCGTCTGCTCCACCATCCAAGGCGGTGTGTGGCTCGTAATCTTTTACTTTGCTGTCTAGCGTTGCCACTACTTGTGTTGGGATATATGGTGGGTTGGATACAATTACGTCAAACTTGCCCACAACCTTGCTGAACATATCTCCACACAAAATACTTGGGGATAGGTTGAGCTTTTTTGCGTTGTGCTTTGCCATCTTGACGGCGTTTGGCGACAAATCGGTTAGCACTACGTTGGCGCCGGTTTCTGCCTTGATGGTTAGGCCGATTGCACCACTACCACAGCACAAATCTAGCACACGGCTATCCTTGTTGGTGTATTTGATGGCTTGCTCGCAGACAAGCTCGGTTTCCATGCGTGGAATAAG
>JAZQUN010000085.1:0-2876 GCA_045631385.1 Clostridia bacterium | reverse complement strand
GTAAGGCAGATGCTCTCCCAACTGAGCTAACTCCCCATATGGTGACTCCTAGGGGAATCGAACCCCTGATACCGCCGTGAAAGGGCGATGTCTTGACCGCTTGTCCAAGGAGCCAAAAATTTGGTAGCGGCGGCCGGATTCGAACCAACGACCTGCGGGGTATGAACCGGCCGCTATAGGCCAACTAAGCTACGCCGCCATATATGTTGGACGTATTAGTCGTCCGCCCAACTGCTGTTGAGCCTAATTATTGTATCAAATAAAAGTAATCTTGTCAACAAAATTACAGCAAAAATTTATCAAAAATATCACATTTTTTGCAATTTTTTTAACAAATTAGTCTTCAATACGGTTGATTACTACTATTTTTGTGGTGTTTTCTTCTACAAAGTCGATACAGCAAAAGTCTTCTACTACTGTGACGATATCATTGCTAAACAACTTGGTGAACTCTTCTACTGGGGCAATATCGATAGTTCCGCCTTGACTGTAGTGAATAGGGACAACCACTTGTGGCTGGATTTGATCGACGTACCACTTGGCTTGAGCTGCATCAATTGTGTAGTTGCCACCAACAGGAATAATCAACACGTTTGTGCCTGCAAGTTTGTTTGCAATATCCATATTTACTTCGCCAAGGTCACCAAGGTGAGCCACCTTTAGCGCGTCAACTAGGAAGGTGAAAACTAGGTTTTGCCCACGCAAAGCGCCTTGCTTATCATCGTGCCATGTAGAAAAAGACGTAACGCATACGTCATCCAAAATAACTGTGCCTTCGCAATCCATGATGGCTGGCAAATTGGACAAAGCATCAACACAGTTGTGGTCGGCGTGGCCGTGGCTGATGGTTGCAAGATCACACGAAAAGCTTGGCATTTGATAGCCTACCAAATGCTTGTCGTATGGGTCGCAAACGATGGTTGTACCAATTTCGCTGATAATTCGCACGCATGCGTGTCCTAGGTATTGTAGTTTCACGGTGGTTTCTCCTAAAAATTACTTGGTTTCTTTGGGTGGCTTTGCGCCGTTGAACGAGTAGTAGCTACACTCGATTCCGGCGTTGTACAACTTGCGTTTTTTGTCGGCTTTTTTGCCAAAGCAGCGCTCGAAGCTTTGCAATGGTGTCAAAAAGTAGAAGTTCCAATTATCTAGCTTTTTGTAAACCTTGCCCATTGCCTTGGCTAGCTCGATTACTTCCTTTTCGTCACCAATACGCTCGCCGTAAGGTGGGTTGGATATATTTACGCCGTAGCTTGCCGGACTGTAAAAAGTCTTTGCATCTGCCACAGAAAAATTGATGTACTTGGCAACGCCTGCCTTTTGCGCGTGGTACTTGGCGATAGATATCGCCTTTTCGTTGATGTCACTGGCAAAAATTTCCAAGTCACGATGTTTCTTCATGCTTTTTGCCATTTCGACGGTTTCTTCGTGGACTCCTTCCGGTACACACTTCCATTGTTGGTAGGCAAAGTTGCGGTTGAGACCTGGTGCAACGTTGAGCGCCTTTAGTGCTGCTTCGATAGGCAACGTGCCGCTGCCACAAAAGATATCGCTAAACACCTTGTCGCCATGCCACACGGACAAATCGATTAGTCCTGCCGCAGTTGTTTCCTTAAGCGGTGCAGAGTAGTTGAGCGTACGATAGCCACGCTTGTGCAGTCCTACGCCCGTTGTATCCAAATTGATGGTTGCAACGTCTTCGAAAAGAGCAATTTCCACCACTGTTTCTGCACCAGTTTCGCAAGGAGCAACGCCAAATGCCTGTGTCATAGCATCAACGATAGCCTTTTTGCCGATGCTTTGGATAGCGTTGTGCGCAAACAGTTTGCTCTTGACCGTCTTGGTGATTACCGTCACACGACTGTCCTTTGCTAGATAGCTTTTCCAAAAGATGCTTTTGATGCCGTCGTAGAGTTGATCGAAATTTTCTGCAGGAAAAGACGCCACCGAAATTAGTACACGCTCGCCGCTACGCAACCACACGTTGAGTGTGGCAACGTCTTCCCAAGCGCAATCGTTGACGATGACTCTGCCGTTGTCTGCCTTTGTATCTGGGTAGCCTAGTTTATCTAGCTGACGCTTTACTACGGCTTCTAATCCTGATGCTGATGGTACAAGTAGTTTCATAGTTTAGTTTGCTTTGTTGCTCTTTTGTGAGCGTTTCATAAGAAGTTTGCCTGTAACAATTATTGCGCCCATTACAAGCACGTTGAGGGCAATAAACAAAATGGCTGTGTTGGAAATTGGTACAAACATTGGAGTTGGGTTTTCTACCAAGACGTCTAACGCCCAAGGGAGCACTACGAAGCATCCTGCAGTGCCTATGGTTGCAAGGGATGCTATGCCTACGTTGGCTTTATCATATGGCCACAAAAGTATTAGCAAGGCAATAAGCCCTGTAAACGTCATGGAAAACATTGCAACGGTTGCTAGCTGTTGAGTATCACTTGCTACGCCGATTACGTTAGCAAAGGCGTAGGTCATAGCAACTGATAAAAACATTGCTAGTCCACTTGGCAAAGTTGCCGAAAGCACGTTTTTGACAAAACTTCCACGGATGATGTTGTGGTTTGGCTTGAGTGCTAGCAAGAAAGAGCAAATGCCAATGATGAAAAACTCGATAGCGTACAAGCTTTGTGGTTGGAAAGGGTATTCCTTTTGGATAAGAATAAGCAAAATGGTTGTAAACACCGTCATGGTTGTCTTCATCAAGAACAACGAGCTGCTGTTTTGGATGTTGTTGACAACACGGCGACCTTCGGCAACGATCTTTGGCATAGATGAAAATTGGTTATCCGTTAGCACGATTTGAGCCACAGTTTTGGCTGGATCACTACCACAACCAACGCTTACGGCACAGTCGCTTTCCTTCATTG
>JAZQUN010000084.1:0-1618 GCA_045631385.1 Clostridia bacterium | reverse complement strand
ACGTACAAGCTGTTGTACATTGCAATGCCCAACGCGTTTGGTGTAAATCCGCCTGTTCCGGCTGTTGCAAAGCTTAGTACTACGCTGTCGTACAAGGATACATCTTCGCCACCACATAGGCCACCACATAGCAAAAGTATTGCGCAAAGCACCGTCATGCCAAAGTAAATTAGATACAGTATGCGTGCTGTAATGCTTAACTTTGATACCAATTTACCTGCCTTGGGGCCGGGTGTTTCCGCCTTGAATACTTGGTAGGTTGTACCTTCGGTTTTTGGCAAAAATGCTATTACGAACAACAGCATACCCATACCACCTACCCAGTGTGTCATTGCACGCCACAAGTTGAGCGCAAGACCAAGGTCTTCGGGATTGTTAAATATTGTTGCGCCTGTGGTTGTAAAGCCGGAGACTGTTTCGAACAAGGCATCCATAAAGTTTGCTTGGTTGCTGAAAACAAATGGCAAACAGCCAATTACCGACATTACTATCCAACACAACGAGCAGGATACTAATCCGCCCGTGATACGCATTGTCTTTTTTTCTGGCTTGCAAAATAAGGCTAGTGGCAGACCGAATACAAGGGCTATGCCTACGGTGATTGCAAAGGATATCCAGTCTTCGCCTTTTGCCGCCGCCAAAATGAGCGGAGCAAGAAGCAAAACGCCTTCGCAAAGAGCAACGATGCCCAGCAAGCGTAATGTAAATTTGTAATTCATAGTTATCCTAAAATTTCGTTAAAGCTTGTAATACCCTTGATTAGAGTTGCTACAACTACGTGGTCGCCCTTTTTGATGGAGTTGAGGCCGTTTGGAACGACTGTCTTTTCGTTGTGGGTGATACTAACGATGATGGTGTCACGTTGAAGCTTGATGTCCTTGAGCATAACACCTTCGTGCTTGAAATCTTTGCCCACTTCAAACTCGACAAACTCGGCTTGGTTGGTGAGCATACTGTAAACAGAGCATACACTACCGCCACGGCCACTCTTCATACTGCGTACAAACTTGGTGATTTCGTTTGCGGTAAGGTGCTTTGGCGAAACGATACGGTTGATTCCGACGTTTTCTAGCATTGGGATGTACTCGGATTTGTCTAGCTTGATGATTACCTTTTGTCCTAGGCTGTGAACAAACATTGATATCAAAATGTTGTCTTCTTCGTCATCAGATACGGCAACGACTACGTCGGCAATATCCAAATTTTCGTTACGCAACGTTTGTTGGTTGAAGCCGTTTGCGTGGATGATCTTGACGTTGCCCTTCAACGAATCGGCAAGACGTTGGCAAACTTCTGCATCTCTTTCGATGATGGTTACGTTGTAATCCTTTGCCAAGTTGTTTGCCAAGTAAAAAGCTACACGGCTGCCACCTAGCAAAAATACGTTTCTTGTACGACCTGCGCTGACACCAGCGTTGCGGAAAAACTTGTAAAGCTCGTTTTCTTCGGCGGTGATGCAACATTTGTCGCCTTGTTGCAACACGAAATCGCCCTTTGGAATATAGGTTACGCCATCACGAATTACCGTGCTTACTAGCACACGGCTGTTGAACTGGTTGGCAATATCCTTTAGCACTACGCCACAAAACTCGCTGTTTGCTGGGATGGTGTACTCGAT
>JAZQUN010000083.1:0-4347 GCA_045631385.1 Clostridia bacterium | reverse complement strand
GATTAGATAAATAAAAAGGACACTCGGGTGAGTGTCCTTTTTTTGATGGGTTAAACTTTAGGCAGAAACTAGGCCTTTGAAGACGTTGGATATCATGTTGATGATCCAATCGCCAAAGAAGTTGTTTTTGTAGACGTGTGTCACTATCCAGCTGTCGTCTAGCAAACCGTCAAACATACCCTTTAGTGACTTGAACAAAAGAATGTCCGATTCGCTGGTTAGCACGGCTACTACTACTGCCATGGCTGCGTATATGATGGCTACGCCTAGTAGGCCACCTATCAGGCGGTTGGCAAAACCCAAGGTTTTGTTTTTGGTGATTAGTTTGACAATTAGCCTTGTGATTAGCTTGTACAACAAAAACAACAATGCGCCTGTGGCAATTAGTGCTACTACTTGGCGGGTGCTTTCGTTAGCAACAAGCTTTTCCATCCATTTCATTGGATATGCGTACAACTTGGCTGTTGCCATAGTGATTACTGTTACGCCTACTACGCCAAAGAGTTGCTCTAAAAAGCCCTTGAATATACCTCGGATTAGCAAAAAGATGGCTAACCCTATTACGATGTAATCAAACAAAGACAGCGTAAGTTGTGCAGCTGTTTCGGTAACGGTTGAATCCATAGTTGCTTTCTCCTTTTGTTGTATTTAGTTACATTTGCTCTGGTGCTTGGATGCCTAGTAGGTTTAGACCGTTTTTAAGCACTGTTTTTGTGGCGGTAACTACGCCGATGCGTGCCTTGGTTGTTGCAGCGTCTTCGCCAATTACCCTGTGGGCAATGTAGAAACGGTTGAAGGCTTGCGCTACGTCGATTAGGTACTTTGCCAAAATGCTTGGCTCGTACTTGGTGGCAGCATCAATAATAATTTGGTTGAAATTGCCAAGTAGCTTTGCTAGTGACAAAGTTTCGGCGTTATCTAGTGCATCTACGTTTGGTACAACTTTTGCTAGTGCGCTTACGCCTGCTTTGTTGATGATGGAGTTGCATCTAGCGTGTGTATATTGCAAATATGGTGCTGTTTCACCTTCGAAACTCAACACACGGTCAAACGTAAAGGTGATATCCTTGATACGAGCGTTTTCGACTGCAGAGAAAATTACTGCGCCGACGCCGATTTGCTCGGCGATTTGCTCTTTGTTTGGCAAGTTTGGATTTTTGGTGCAGATGATATCGTAGCTCTTTGCAATAGCCTTGTCGATTACGTCTTCCAAAAATACGGTGTTGCCTTTACGTGTGGACATTGCGCCTTCTTCCAAAGACACCATACCGTAAGATACGTGTACCATATCTTGCGCCCAAGGGAATCCTGCCATTTCTAGCACTTTGAACAATTGCTTGAAGTGAAGTGCTTGTTGATATGCAACAACGTACAAGCATTTGTCGAAGTTGTAGGTTTCCTTACGGTATACGGCTGCTGCCAAATCACGTGTTGCGTACAAGCTACTTCCGTCGCTCTTGACAAGCAGACATGGTGGCATGTTGTATTGGTCTAGCTCTACTACTTGCGCGCCTTGGCTTTCGGTAACAATACCTGCATCCTTTAGCATTTGTAGTGGGCGTTCCATCTTGTCGTTGTAGAAGCTTTCGCCGTTCCAGCTATCAAAGTGAACGTTTAGGCGTTTGTATGTTTTGTTTACGTCATCCAACGTGATTTGCTTGAAGTAGTTGAACAAGCGTGTTGCTTCTTCGTCGCCCTTTTCGATCTTGACAAACCATTGACGTGCTTGGTCGTCTAGGGTTGGGTCTTTTTCCGCTTCGACGTGGTACTTGACGTAGATATCTTGCAACGCCTTTGCGCCGCCCTTTGCAATTACGTCGTCATCGCCCCAAAGCTTGTAGGCAACGATCATCTTACCAAATTGGGTACCGTAATCGCCCAAATGGTTGATTCCAACTACGTTGTAGCCCAAGTTTTGATACAGCTTGTACAAACTGTTACCGATGGCTGTTGTGCCAAGGTGACCGATGTGAAGGCTTTTAGCAATGTTTACCGAGCTGTAGTCGATACAGATGGTTTTACCTGCACCTTGATCACTTTTGCCGTAGCTTTCGCCTTGAGCGTTGATTTCGTCGATGATATCGACAACGGTTGCCGACTTTTTGACAAATACGTTTAGGTAGCCGTTGACTGCTTCGGCACGGTCGATGTAGTTATCTTGCGCTAGTTGATTTGCTAGGTTGGTTGCAATCATTTGTGGTGCGCAACGAAGTTCCTTGGCAAAGCGGAAGCAAGGCAAGCTGTAGTCGCCTTTGCTTTCGTCTGCTGTTGGAACGATTAGGTTTGCAATTTCGTCGGTGGAAAGTGGCAAGTCAAGTTTGCTTGCGATGTAATGCTTAAAATTGATCATTAGTCTGCACTCTCCATTTCGTCAGAGCCGGCTGGACTTTCTGCAATGCAGACAACCTTGCCTTCTTCCTTGAACTTCATGATGCGAACACCCAAGGTGTCACGACCAATTTTGCTGATTTCTTGCGCTTTCATGCGGATTACTAGACCGTTGTCGGCAATAAACATTACGTCGTTGTCTGGGTTGATAAGTTTCAAGTTGACAAGTTTGCCTGTCTTTGCGTTGAACACGCCTGCCTTGATACCTTTACCTGCACGAGTTTGCAAACGGTAATCTGCTGTGTCACTGCGCTTGCCGTAGCCGTTTTCGGAAATGGTTACGACTTCCATACCTTCGCGAACTACTGCCATATCTACTACGTAGTCGTCACCATCTAGCTTGATACTGCGTACGCCTTGTGCTTCGCGACCCATTGGACGAACGTCTGTTTCGGCAAAGCGGATACACTTACCTTCGTGGCTTGCAACAATTACTTCGTCGCTGCCGTTGGTTGTTTCGACGCTGATAAGTTCGTCGCCATCCACCAAGGAAATAGCAATCTTACCTGTCTTGCGGATGGAGTCGAACTCGCTCATATCCGTCTTTTTGACCAAACCAAACTTGGTTGCCATAAACAAGTTGCCGGATGCATCTTCCTTACGAGGAATTACTGTTGTAACCTTTTCGCCGCTATCTAGTTGCAAAATGTTGACAATTGCACGGCCACGCGCGGTTTTTTCTGCTTCAGGGATTTCGTAACCCTTGATGCAGTACACTTTACCACGGTTAGTAAAGAACAACAAATCGTCGTGGGTGTTGGTGATGAACATATTTACAATGAAGTCTTCTTCACGTGGTTTGTGCGCTGTAACGCCTCTGCCACCACGGTGTTGTGTGCGATATTCGGCAACTGGTAGACGTTTTACGTAGCCACAGTGTGTCATGGAAATTACTACGTCTTCCTTTTCGATCAGGTCACCAATGTCGATTTCTTCGGACAAATCGGTGGAGATTTCCGTTGCACGTGGGGTACCGTACTTCTCTTTTACTTCGGTTAGCTCGGTTTTGATGATATCTAGTACGCGTTGTGGTGTGTTGAGAATATCTGTCAAGTCGGCAATTAGGCGTGCTAGTTCGTCTAGTTCGTTGCGCAAGGACTCAACTTCTAGGTGAGTGATACGAGCAAGCTTCATATCCAAAATAGCGTTTACTTGACGCTCGGACAAGCCAAACTCTGCCATAAGTTGAGCGTGTGCGTTTTGACGGTCGGCACTACCCTTGATGATAGCAACGACACGGTCGATGTTGTTTTGCGCTACTACCAAGCCTTCCAAGATGTGATGCTTTTCTTGAGCCTTTTCCAAGTCGAACTTGGTGCGGCGAACAACAACTTCTTGTTGGTGAGCAATGTAGTAGGACAAAATTTCCTTCAAATTTAGTACACGTGGCTCGCCATCTGCCAATGCTAGCAAAGTGATACCACTTGATACTTGTAGTTGTGTGTGCTTAAACAACATGTTTAGCACTACTTGTGCGTTTGCATCGCGCTTTAGATCAAATACGATGCGCATACCTTGACGGTCGGACTCTTCCTTGATGTCGGAAATACCTTCTAGACGCTTGTCTTTGACCATACCGGCGATTGTTTCGATTAGGCGTGCCTTGTTTACTTGGTAAGGCAATTCCGTTACAACGATACGTTGACGGCCGTTAGGCGCTTCTTCGATTTCCGTCCTTGCACGCAAGATTACGCCGCCTTTACCTGTACGGTATGCGTTGCGTACGTTTGCACGGCCAAGCAAAATACCGCCAGTTGGGAAGTCTGGTGCTGGGATGATTTTCATCAAGTCGTCAATTTCGATATCGGGGTTGTCCATTTGGGCAATTACGCCATCGATGACTTCGCTTAGGTTGTGTGGTGGGATGTTGGTTGCCATACCTACGGCAATACCATCTGCACCGTTGACAAGCAAATTTGGAAAACGGCTTGGAAGTACCGTTGGTTGAAGTCGGAGGCC
>JAZQUN010000082.1:0-5582 GCA_045631385.1 Clostridia bacterium | reverse complement strand
GTTGACGAAGGACTAGAAAACTACGAAATCACCGAAAGCGCTCGTGCTATCGAAGGCTTTGTAGACGTACTAAGTAACTGGTACGTTCGTCGTTGCCGTGA
Source organism: Clostridia bacterium (assembly GCA_045631385.1). GTDB lineage: Bacteria > Bacillota > Clostridia > Christensenellales > CAG-314 > RGIG5495. Next base: position 5,481 of record JAZQUN010000082.1, on the reverse strand, counting down.
AAGATACTGGGGTAGCGAATGGACCGAAGATAAAAAGGCTGCTTACTGCACTTTGTATCACGTTTTGGTGACAGTAGCTAAGCTATCTGCTCCATACGTTCCGTTTATTAGTGAAAGTATCTATCAAAACCTTGTTCCAAACTTCTTTGCAGATGCTCCAAAGTCCGTTCACCTTTGCTCTTTCCCTGTTGCAGACGAAAGTGCAATTGACGAACAACTTAACCAAGTAATGCAACAAACATTGTCAGTAGTAGTGCTTGGTCGTAGCGCAAGAAACGCTGTAAACATCAAAAACCGTCAACCATTGTCTACCATCTTTGTTGCTGGTGCAGACAAGCTTGACGACGAAGCAAAGAGCGTTATTTGTGAAGAACTAAACGTAAAACAACTACAAGTTATTTCGGATGCAAGTGCATTTGCTAGCTACGAAATCAAGCCACAACTTCGTACACTTGGTCCAAAGTACGGCAAGATTTTGGGACAAATCCGCAACTTCTTTGCTAACCTTGGCGACAAGGCAAACGAACTAGTTGATACAGTAAACGCTGGCGGCAAGTACACATTCGAAGTAGACGGCAACGCAGTAGAAGTAGGTCTAGAAGATGTACTAATCACTTCTCAAAATAAGCCAGGCTACTCAATTGTAGCAGATAAGGTTTACACCGTAGCGCTAGAAACAACCCTTACAGACGAGCTTGTAGAAGAAGGTTTGGAAAGAGAAATCGTATCCAAAATTCAAACAATGCGTAAGGATAGCGACTTTGTTGTTACCGATCGCATCGTAGTTAAGTATCAAGCAGACGAAGCTCTTGCCAAGGTAATGGCTAAATATGCAACTCAAATTGCCCAAGATACTCTTGCAAACGTTGTAGAGCAAGGCGACGAAGGCACATACAGCAAACAATGGGACGTAAACGGTTACAAACTAACCTTGTTCCTATCCAAAGCAAACTAACAATATGAAAATCAACAACGAATGGAAAGATTACACCATAATTGCTACTGGTGATGGGGAAAAACTAGAGCGCTGGAAGGACGTAGTGTTGCTACGTCCCGATCCGCAAGTAATTTGGCACGCAGATAAGCCGCTAAAAAGCTTGGCAAAGGTCGACGCTCACTATCACCGTAGTGAAACAGGTGGTGGTCATTGGGAATACTACAAAAAGTTTCCAGAAGAGTGGACTGTTTCTTGGCGCAACCTAACTTTTGCTATCAAGCCAATGGGCTTCAAGCACACAGGGTTGTTCCCAGAGCAAGCTGCCAACTGGGAAATCATGATGGATCTAATCAAATCGGCTAACCGTCCTATCAACGTACTAAATTTGTTTGCCTACACAGGTGGAGCAACTGTTGCTTGCCTTGCTGCAGGTGCAAGCGTGTGTCACGTAGACGCCGCTAAAAACATGGTAGATAGGGCAAAAGAAAACGTTCAACTAAGCGGTTTGTCCGACAAGCCAGTACGTTACATCGTTGACGACTGCCGCAAGTTTGTCAAGCGCGAAATCAAGCGTGGCAAGAGATACGATGCCATCATCATGGATCCTCCAAGCTACGGCAGGGGAGCAAACGGCGAAATCTGGAAGATCGAGCAAGACATTGCCGATTTTGTCGAGCTTTGCGCCGAAGTTTTGGTAGAAAAACCACTATTTGTACTAATCAACTCGTACACTACAGGGCTTCAACCAGCCGTGCTAAAAAACATCCTTGCTAAATGCGTAAAACGCAAGGGTGAAACACAAGCGTACGAAGTTTGTCTGCCCACTCAAGAAGATGGCGTAGTGCTACCTTGTGGTGCAAGTGGATTGTTTATAGGAGAAAACAAATGAGCAAACAGTTTACAATGGACGACGTAAAAATTTTGCACGAAGACAACAGCGTGCTAGTAGTGGTAAAGCCACAAAACATCCCATCTCAAGAAGATAGCTCTGGCGACTTGGACTTGTTGACCTTGCTTAAAGGTTACATCAAGGAAAAGTACAACAAGCCAGGCGAAGTATATCTAGGACTAGTTCACCGCTTGGATAGACCAACTGGCGGTGTGATGGTGTTTGCAAAAAACAGCAAATCCGCAGCCCGTCTTTCTCAACAAATCGTTGATGGTGTTATGCAAAAAAGATACCTTACAGGTGTACTAAATTGCCCAAAGGAAGCCAAAGGCGAGCTTGTAAACTACCTTAAGAAAAACGCATTGACAAACAACGTTTACGTGGCAACGGTAGGTACTGTTGGCGCAAAACGTGCCGAACTTAAGTACAAAGTGCTCGAAAACTTCCACGATGCAGTAAGCCTAGTAGAAGTAGAGCTTGGTACAGGTCGCAGCCACCAAATCCGCGTGCAATTTCAAGCCATTGGTTGCCCTGTATTCGGCGACGTTCGTTACGGCGGCTCATTGTCCAAAGGACACAATTTGGCGTTGTGGGCGTACAGCTTGGCGTTTGATCACCCTATCAGTAAGGAACGCATGGTGTTTGTAGCATATCCGCCAGAAAAAGAGCCTTGGATTCGCTTTGACATCCACAAGCACTTGGACGTGTTTAAGGATAGCGTCGACGAAGGCATGCCTTTGTACGAAAAGGTACAACACTCTAATCTAGACTAAAAAATTGCCACTCAAAAGGTGGCAATTTTTGCATTTTTCCGTGCCTTTTATTTACTTTTTACAAAGTAAACAAACAATATGCAGTCAAAGTGTTGACAATAACTCAAAATCAATGTAAAATATAACGGTATATAAAGGGATACTTATGCCCTTTTCAAATTGACACTTCACCCAGAGGGTGATTTTGGAGGCTTAATTGTGAAAAAACTATCAATTTTGTGTTTGATTATCGTTTTGATCGTTGCAGTATGCTCACTAACAGTAGTAGCACTTGCAGACGAAGCAAATACAACAACAGAACCAACTAACCCTGGTATTTTCAAAAACAGTTCCGAAGTTACTATGACAGCATCTTCCGACGGTTTTTACTATACTAACGATGCTGATTTCTACTACACAGACAACAGCGCATCTACAACCGACAGCAAGTATTTTTCTGCAGTAGTAACTAAAGAAGAAGCTAAGACAATTACCGGTGCAGAAGTTGCTGCTAAAGCTGATGCAGTTAAAAACGGTATCCCAAGCATTACTAAAGAAGATAATGCTGGCACATACATTGCATTTACAAACGTAACAGCTGAAGGCACTTACACAAAGGTAAAGGTTGTATGCTTTGATACAGTTGCACCAGTAATCGATTCTGTAAAGCTTACAGAATGGTTGGAAGGCTCTGAAAACGGTCACGAATGGTACAACGCTACAGTAGGTGCAAGCAAAGATTTGGCATTGCCAACAGATTGGCTTACAGATGCTGGTATCTTGACAGAAGCAACAGCTCTAACAGATGATACAAGCAAAAACAACTCTGCTTTGCTAACTGTAAAAGTATTGTACTGTGCACCAAGCGATCACTATTCTACAAGCGAAAAGTGGGACGAATCTGATAACGACATCTCTGCTACAACATACGGCTACTGGGTATTTAGATATGTTATCTGCGACAAAGCTGGTAACGAATCCGCAGCAAGTGCAGACGTTAAGCGTTACATCGATCACCCAGGCACAGCACCAGAAATCGAATTGACATCCACACAACTTAAAGTTAAGACAACTGGTGTCAAAGCAGGTTCTACTTACACAATTCCAACACCAACAGTAACAGCAGTAGGTACAAGCGCAAGCTACACATACCAAATTACAAAGTTGGTTGCTGGCGAATACGTAGTAATCTACGACAGCGAAACTGGTGATATCACCGAAGGTTACGAAGATTTTGTAACAACAGCAGGCAGCCTTGTTCCTGGCAAAAAGGAAGTTGCTACTAAAGATGCCGAAGGCAAAGTAACTTACATCTACAAAGTAGTTTACAACGCAAAGGATAGCCGCGGTTATACAAGCTCTTACACACTTGACGTTTTGACAACACAACCAGATGCAGAAATGAGCGCATTTGACGTATGGGAAACAGTCCTAATCGTTGTTGCTGCTTTGTCCGCAGTAGGTATTGTAATCTTGTTGTTTGTTAAGCCAAAGCAAGAAGTAACTGAAGGTCGCAAGCACTACGGCGAAGAAAACAACCAATAATCGTCACTAAAGAGACTTGATTTTCAAGTCTCTTTTTTTATTCAATTTTTATGATACAGCCATAAAAAAATATTTTAGCAAATAGGCAGTCAATAAATTTACATTTTGGCAAAAATTTGGTATAATTAAATCAATCAAACACATGGAGGCATCACTATGCAATATTCTCACGAAGTAAAAGAAATGGTGTGTGTTAACAAAGGTTGCAACCACGGTCCAGCGCCAATTCCACAAGAAGGCAAATGGACGCCAACCTACGAAATCAAAGACATCAACGGTTTGACACACGGCTGTGGCACATGTGCTCCACAACAAGGCACATGCAAACTTACACTAAACATCAAAAACGGCATCATCGAAGAAGCCCTTGTAGAAACCATCGGTTGCTCTGTTATGACACACTCAGCAGCTATGGCGTCCGAAATTTTGCCAGGCAAAACCTTGCTAGAAGCACTCAACACCGACCTTGTTTGCGACGCTATCAACGTAGCAATGAGAGAGTTGTTTTTGCAAATTGTATATGGTCGCAGTCAGTCTGCATTTTCCGATGCTGGCTTGCCAATCGGTGCAGGTCTAGAAGACCTTGGCAAAGGTTTGCGCAGCCAAGTAGGCACAATGTACTCCACCAAGCTTAAAGGCCCAAGATATCTAGAAATGGCCGAAGGCTACGTAACACGTATCGCTTTGGACGACAACGGCGAAATCATCGGCTACGAATACGTCAACCTAGGCGTAATGATGGATCTAATCTCCAAAGGCGTATCCGGTAACGAAGCGCTAGAAAAGGCAAAGAAAACCTACGGTCGCTTTGCAAACGCAGCGCAATACGTAAATCCACGCAAGGCGTAATCAAGGGGGATATGTAATATGTCAATCAAATTTGAAGGTTACGAAAGAAGAATAGATAAAATCAACGCCGAGCTTAAAGTATATGGCATTGATTCGCTAGAACAAGCAAAACAAATCTGCCTAGACAAAGGCGTAAACGTAGAAGAAATCGTCAAAGGCGTACAACCTATCGCGTTTGAAAACGCAGTATGGGCTTACACCTTGGGCTGTGCAATTGCTATCAACAAAGGTCTTACCGTTGCTTCTGACATCGCTGAAGCTATCGGACTAGGCTTGCAAGCATTTTGTATCCCAGGCTCTGTAGCCGACCAACGCAAAGTAGGTCTTGGACACGGCAACTTGGCAAGCAAGCTTCTCAAAGAAGAAACCAACTGTTTCGCTTTCCTTGCAGGGCACGAGTCCTTTGCTGCAGCCGAAGGTGCTATCGGTATTGCCAAGTCGGAGGCCCAAGCGGTCTTAGGAAGACAAGACCTGATAACAACTCCTTGGCTCACAGAACGACATGGCTA
>JAZQUN010000081.1:0-5902 GCA_045631385.1 Clostridia bacterium | reverse complement strand
CCCATACAGGAAGTGGCGTGCCCCAGTATCTATCACGAGAAATACCCCAGTCGATTACGTTTTCTAAGAAATTGCCCATACGGCCACTACCGATTGTTGGTGGAATCCAGTTGATTGTGCTGTTTACTTCTACCAATCTATCTTTTACAGCAGTCATCTTTACAAACCAAGATTTGCGTGCGTAGTAGATAAGTGGAGTATCACAACGCCAACAGTGTGGATAACTGTGGACAAACATAAGTTCTTTGAAAAGCAATCCACGCTTTTTCAAGTCGATGATGATGTTTTTATCTGCCGTTTTGCAGAAGATACCTGTCAACTCGCCACAGCCTTCTACAAATTTGCCGTCAGTACCAACTAGTTGGATTAGTGGCAAGTTGTAGTTGCGACCTACTTCAGCGTCGTCGTTACCAAATGCAGGAGCAATGTGAACAATACCTGTACCATCTGTCAAAGTAACGTATTCGGCGTTAGTAACGTAGTAAGCGTCTTGGACTACCTTTGCAAAGGTATACAATGGCTTGTAGTGTACACCTACGTATTCGCTACCCTTTTTGACGTCAACAATTTCGTAAGTACCTTCTTCAAAGTGCTTGCTGATTAGTTCCTTTGCCAAGACGTAGAAGTTATCTTCAAACTTGACTGTTGCGTAGTCGTAGTTAGCGTTCATACACAATGCTACGTTGCTTGGCAAAGTCCAAGGTGTTGTTGTCCACGCCAAGAAGTAGGTGTTTTGTTTGCCTACTACTTCAAACTTGGCAACGATACTCTTTTCCTTTACGTCTTTGTAGCCTTGCGCTACTTCGTGAGAAGACAACGCTGTACCACAACGTGGGCAATATGGAACAATTTTGAAACCCTTATAAAGCAAGCCCTTGTCGTAGATGGATTTAAGCGCCCACCACTCGGACTCGATGTAGTTGTTTTCGTAAGTAACGTATGGGTTTTCCATGTCTACCCAGTAGGCAACACGGTCGGAAAGCTCTTCCCACTCCTTTTTGTACTTCCAGACACTTTCTTTACATTTTTCGATAAATGGACCAATGCCGTACTCTTCAATTTGCTTTTTGCCGTCGATACCAAGTAGTTTTTCTACTTCTAGCTCTACTGGCAAACCGTGAGTATCCCAACCAGCTTTACGCAAAACTTTTTTGCCTTTCATGATGCGGTGACGTGGGATCAAGTCCTTGATGGAACGTGTCAAAACGTGACCGATGTGTGGCTTGCCGTTAGCTGTTGGTGGGCCGTCGTAAAAGTTGAACGAGCCTTCGCCCATGGTTGTTGTTTGTTCAAATACTTTGTTTTCTTTCCAAAACTTGAGAACTTCTTGCTCTCTTTGGACAAAGTTGAGGTCGGTTGATACCTTTTTGTAACCAGACATAATTTCCTCCTACAATAAAAAAAGCCGTTGTTTGAAAAAACAACGACTTGTAAAAAGCGTTTACCATTTCAAACAAAATACGTCAAAAGTTGCCTTTTGAGATATCCGTCGCCTGTAACGGTGCGAATCCGTACAAACTTACTGGGCGCAAATTTGCGCTGTTGGGCCTGTCTGCTTGCAAGGTGATGGCGACGTAGGGCGTAATCTGTTGCTCTCAGCTAATACAACTTCTCTGTAAATCCGTATCCTGCGTGTCGTGTCCTTACTGTAACGCATTTAGTATTGAGATAAATATATAATATATTTATTTTTCGCCTTTGTCAAGCAATTTTAACAAAAGCAGGGGTTAATTGCCCTTTTTTTCCAACTTACGCTTGTTTCCTTGGCTGTCTACAACGTAAGTATTGTCCAAGGTTTGTTGCAAGCCAAGTTTCCACTCGGCAATATATTCCTTGCGAAGTGCTTGTTGCTCGGCCTTTTCTTCTTCCGTTAGACCAACTGTCTTTGCCTTGCGAGATAGTTCGTTGATGCGCGAAATTTTTTCTTGAAGCATATACAAATGTCTCCTTTGATGGTTGTTAGATAACATAAACGCCTTGCAAAAGCAAGGCGATTGTTATCAAAGACTGTGCATTTGCAGTTGTCAGTTACTGCCGAAACGGTATCCAAGCAGGTGGCTCCCACAAAGCACCCTCGTGGCACACGAGAATATCCGCTTAGTGCTGCTACATCCCTGTCCTGACACGGTTCACGGCGTCCCGTTGCACAAGACCTTGTGATCAACACTCCTTACTTGTTCCTGCTTTCCACAATAAAAGCCGTCTGCAACATTCAGCCTCGCTATGGCGGATTGCGAGTATAGGGCACCGCCAGCTCCCCACCTAGCACAGTTGTTTTATTATACCCTATTTAAGCAAAAAATGCAACTAAATAGACAAATAAATTTGCGCTACTAGTTGCAATATGATGTTACATTTGGTCAAGGGGACAGTAGATGTCGGCAATGACATTGAGAAAATCGATAAAGTCGTACAAATCTTGCATGCCTGTAAACGGACGGCAAATGCTGTAGTTGACGAAGAAAAATCCGTACTTGTCACATAGTGCCTTGAAATCTTCTGCCGGTGCTTCAAAAAAAGTATAGTGCGTGTTTCCCGTGTCGGTCAAAATTAGGTCGCCCGATTGGTAGTAGCCACTTTCGTCGTGATACAACACGATAGAAAAGGCGTTGCAACCATCCAACGTCAAGTGAGTCCTAACGTAGTAGGCGTGGTCAGCACATCTGCGTGTTTCGTATTCGGTTTGTATTAGCGCTAACGCTTGATTGAAATCCATAGTAACTCCAAATTGTGTGATGCCGTGTGTACTACTTGTTGTAGTCATCCAACAGCTTTGTTTTGACATTGTACTTGTCCATTGCAATGCCTGCAACAATGTAGACTACACTGCTTGCTACTGCTTGAATAAGCGATCCTGGGATGCCCGATAGGGATGATGTGAAACTGCCCGTTATCAAGACTTCGTAAAAATAATACACTACTGTTGATATCAACGTTGCAGGCAAAAGCATTGTGAGGTTGCGCTTTGTAACAATTTTGTTTGACTTGTAGCAAAAAAGCAACACCAACAGACCTTTGACTACCATTGTGCCAGGAGCCCAAATTGCAAATCCTGTCAACAAATCGGCAAGCGTAGCACCCAAAATGGCAATTACTACAGCGTAGGGCGTAGGTAGCATACAGGCAGCAAGGAAAATAAAACCATCGCCACAATGCACGTACCCATTATACGTTGGAATATGCAAATATGCCGTGGTTACAAATACCAATGCCGAAAATATTGCTGATATGCACAGCAGTTTTGTGTGCTTGTTTTTCATAGTTTAGCAATCGCCTGTTGCGTGCTCTTGGTCGTATTGTTGCAAAACTTCGTCCAGCTCGGCGTACTCTTCTTCCGTTTGCACTAACGACAAGGTTAAGTCTTGGTCGTAAGCGTAGACGATTACTTCGCTTTCGTCGGCTTCGTTGTAAAATACTGCGTAATCTTTATTAAAATTGTCGCTGTGATAGGTAAACAATACTCTAAACACCATTTGCGATCCGTCTTTGCCTGTAAAAAGCAAGACGTTATTCATATTCTTTTCCATAATAATTCCTCAATTTTTGCTAGTACTTGGAAATAAATCAAACATCATTCTTTTTTATTAACGCTAACAGCTCTTTTAATTTTACACAAACTTCATTATCATCGTAAAACAATAACACTTCGGTATCATCGCTGTATTTTAGTGCATAATACATTTCTTCCGCAAATTCTTCCAAATCATCATACCCACAAGTCAATGGTACCGTTTCTGATGTAGAATCAGGATAGAGCGTCATGCCCGTAACATCAAAAATCCAATGCCAAGTTGGTTCGTGTTGTCCATAAAAATTATAGCAAGTCTCTTGATCCACAAATTTTTGAGCAATTTTCTTTATAAAATAATCACTGTGTTCGTTATTTACAATAAAAAAGCAAATCATAGGCTTACTTGTAGGTCTTTTCAATGTACTAGATAATAAATCAATCTCTATATATTTTTGCATATTTCAAAGGTCCTTTCGATATGGTATCTCGTACTGCTGTAAAATGCACTTTTGAGTTTCGCTCAAAAGTATCATTTGCCCCTGATAAAAATCAGGGCGATTTTTGATTATGAACACCGTTTTTTGAAACTCTTTTCAAAAATCACTTAAAAAAGCTCGTTTTTGCTTATTTTAAGCCAATTTCGACTCATTTTCGCGTCAGACAAACAATAGTTTCAACCTAGGTCAAGACTCCAAAAGGTCTCAAAATAGTCGAAAAACGGGGGGGCATAATGTTTTAAAGTCGCATTTTTGTAGACAGAAAGTAACATTAATCATTTGTTTTTGATAGCAATTTAAATGTCTCAAACATACTTTTTGAAGTCCTATACCAAATTCTTATGTATGAATCCTGTAACAACTCGCTATTTCTTTCTACTAATTCAATAAATAGGTTTGTAAGTCCGTCCCATTCATTCAAATCACCCCTTGGATATAATTCCCAGTTGATTTCTTCAAGAGAGTAATTACTTTTAATAGAATTGTTTTTCATAGATGTTGTAGCCCAATTGCTTGGATTATCAACACCACCTTGAGCAATCGGAAAAATATGATCAACTGTAGGTATCAAATCCCAATATGCTATATGCGTTTTCGTCATTTTCCAATGAGGATCATATGGAAAATCTTCAGGGAAATATGAAGTTATTACCTTCAACAATCCTGGATTAACAAGTCTTTTTCCGGTATACCTATCAATAAACCCATCTCTAAGAAACTGTTCCATTTTTTCTTTGAGGGTATATGAACGCTTTTCAAGTTCTATATGGTTATGTGGATATTTGTTATGAATTATCAATCTCGCATCTTCTATTTTACTCTCAAGTAGAAGCTTTGATATATTTTCAAGAAGTTGAGCTTTATCCATTTACATTCCCCTTTGCTGTGGTAATAGATGCGATGAGCAATTTGCGGATTTTACTACATTTTGCAAACATATCCATGTATTCTTCCTCGGTTATCATATGGGTATCTCTGAACAATCCGAGCCAATAGTCTGTTTCGTAGCACTCTTTCAAAGCAATTTGAAACTTATTGATAAAATCAGCTTTGCTCGCTGCATAGTTTGCTTCGTGTATATTTGCACCAATGCTTGTGCCGCTTCGTAACACTTGATTTAACAATACGTTGCTTTTGCGGTTTTCTTTAACGTCTGTGCAAAGATTAACGATATCAACAGCAAATTGTTTTGACAAATCAACTAAAAAGTTTTCTTTCATCGTTAACTCCAAAGTAAGAATGATTTGACACTTCGTGTCATGAATTGAAACTGCGTTTCATGATTTCTCGCACTATCGCGCTCCATGAATTGAATTGCGCACCAACCTTATGCGCCCGCAGGCGCAATTCATGGCGAAACCAATTCATGAGTGCAATGCACTCAATTCACGCGCTCGCGCAATTCATTGTTGAAAGTGCGTGTCAAACACACGACACTTTCAACATGTGCAGTGTTGGGAAACATGTTGCATCATTTTGTTTCGTTCGCTTCCCACAGATTTTTCTGTACCCAACAAGTATTGCATTTGGTTCTTGCGCAAAAACAACCTTGCCATATCTCTTCTTTGCTTCCAAGCTCGACAATAGGCGTGTTGATAATAGGTGTCAAAACACCTTGAATAGCTTCATCTAGCACGCAGTTCAAGTCTTCGTCCGTCATCAACTGCCAATTGTAGACACCCTTGCCATTGGTGTTTAGACGCATATAATAGCACTGCGAAAATTGCGAATCCTTTGGGTGTATATTTATATTGAAATAATACACATCCGACCATTGCGATTTTTGCGCTTCAAATTGAACCATCAATTCGCTATCTAAAAGTCTTATCCATTTTGCTCCCTTCTTCTTGAAACCAAGTGGTTTTAGCTTATCTGCAATTTTTTGCAAAAACTG
>JAZQUN010000080.1:0-16883 GCA_045631385.1 Clostridia bacterium | reverse complement strand
TCTATTGAAGATAAGGTTGTTCGTTTTTCCGATAAAGAAAAGCACCAACTATTTTTAGAGCCAGAAGGCGAGTTTACTAACGAGTTTTACGTACAAGGTGCATCCAGTAGTATGCCAGCGCACGTTCAAGAGCAAATCTACCACTCCATCATTGGTTTGGAAAACGTAGAAATTATGCGTGATGCTTACGCTATCGAGTACGACTGTATTGACGCTACCGAGCTAGACTTGACGCTTATGTCCAAAAAGTTGCCTGGTTTGTTTTTTGCTGGTCAAATCAACGGTACTAGCGGTTACGAAGAAGCAGCCGGTCAAGGTTTGGTTGCTGGTATCAATGCAGAGCGTTGGATTACGGGAAAAGAGCCATTTGTTCTTACTCGTGACAACAGCTACATTGGTGTACTTATTGACGACATCACCACAAAGGAAAGCTACGAGCCATACCGTATGATGACTAGCCGTGCCGAACACCGCTTGTTGTTGAGACAAGACAACGCCGATATACGTTTGACACAGCTTGGTAGAGATATTGGTTTGGTAGACGACGTTAGATACAACAAATTTACAGACAAACTAAATCAAATTGCCGAAGCGGAAAAACTATTAAATAAGGTATACGCTCCACGTCTTTTGGTAGATATGTTTGCCGAAATTGGCGAACCAGAGCCAAAAGCAGGGCTTAAAGTTGGCGATTTGTTTAAGCGCAACAACGTTACTTACAAATTGTTACAAAAGCATCTAGGCATCTTTTGTGAGTTTAGCGACGACGTTATGGAGCAAATTGAAATCAATGCAAAGTATCAAGGTTACATTGAAAAACAACTTATGCTTATCCAAAACGCTCGCAAACTAGAAGACAAACTTTTGCCAGTAGACGTTGATTATATGCAAATTGATGGACTTCGTATCGAAGCGCGTCAAAAACTTAACAAAATAAAGCCTAAAAACTTGGGACAAGCCAGCCGTATTTCCGGCGTATCCCCAGCAGACGTGCAAATTTTGATAGTATATCTTGCACAAAGGGGTAACAGATGAGTGTAGAAAACATTTTTGCTAAATATGGCTACCAGCTCCGTCAAGAGCAATTAGACAAGTTTGATAAATACTTCCACTATCTTGTAGAGTGCAACGAAAAGTTTAACCTAACAGCCATCACTCAACAAGACGAAGTGTATCTCAAACACTTTGTTGACAGTATGCTTGGTCAAACTTTTATTAAGCAAGGCGCTACCGTATGTGACATAGGCGCAGGCGCTGGTTTTCCTTCTGTTCCACTTAAAGTTTTGCGTGACGACTTGCAAATCACCATGGTTGATAGTTTGTCTAAACGTGTAAATTTTTTGAAAGAAGTGGGGGCATTGCTTAATATTGAAGTTAATGCTTGCCATGACCGTGCAGAAGACTTTGCTAAAAAAGCGCGAGAAAAGTACGACGTTGCTATTGCTCGTGCCGTTGCACCACTAAACGTTTTGTTGGAGTATCTAGCACCACTAGTTAAAGTTGGAGGCAAGGTGCTTGCTTACAAAACGGATGAAAGCGAGTTAGAAACAAGTGCAAATGCAATAAAAACACTTGGACTAAAGTTAAAAAGTGCGCACCACTTTACACTAGAAGATGCAAATCGATGCGTTTTGGAGTTTGAAAAGGTAAAGCACACGCCACCGCAATATCCAAGGGGACAAAACAAGCCACGCAAAAACCCCTTGTAAATATTTTGGCATTAACTCTTGAAAAACTGCCGTTTGTGTGGTATTATTAAATAACACTATCAATATTGGAGTTACCTATGGGAAAAATCATTTCTTTTTCTAACCAAAAGGGCGGTGTTGGTAAAACAACTTCTGCTATCAACCTAGCAACATACGTTGCCAAGGCAGGAAAAAAAGTGTTGCTTATTGACTTTGATCCACAAGGCAATGCAACCAGCGGCTTTGGTGTAGAAAAAAACCAACTACAAAACAGTTGTTACGATCTTATTATGGGCGAGTGCACAGCAAATGCTGCAATTTTGCCAACTATGGTTGACAATTTGTACATCATGCCTTGCAACATCGACTTGGCAGCAGCTGAAGTTGATTTGGTAAACTTGCCAGCACGCGAAAGTGCGCTAAAAAGAGCGATCGAGCTTATCAAAAACGACTACGATTTTATTTTTATCGACTGTCCACCAAGTTTGGGTTTGCTTACACTCAACGCCTTGGTTGCTAGCGACAGCGTTATCATCCCTATCCAAAGCGAATTTTTCGCCCTAGAGGGTTTGAGTCAACTTGTAAACACTATCAAAATTGTTAAGCAACGTCTAAACCCAGCGCTTACTATCAATGGTGTAATTTTGACAATGTACGACACCCGTACAACCATGAGCAAGCAAGTTACTGCGGAAATCTACAGATACTTTGGCGACAAAGTTTACACTGTTCCAGTACCACGCAACATCAAGCTTGTTGAGTCGCCAAGCTTTGGCGTACCGGTTGTTTTGCACGCTCCAAAGAGCAGTGGCGCTGTGTCTTACGAAGCACTTGCAAGCCAATTTTTAGAGCGCGAAAACAATCAATAAACGGCTAAAAACAGCGTTTTTTAGCATACGTACCCCCACCAATTACAATTTTAAGGAGAAAAACTATGGCAGGCAACAAAGGACTTGGTCGTGGCTATGCATCACTATTAGGACTAAATGATGTTGACGAACTAGTAAAAAATACAACACCGGCAAGCGAATCTGCTACAAAAGAAGGCTCTGAAATTTTGCTTTCATTGGCAGATATTGACCCAAACTACGAGCAACCACGCAAAACGTTTGATGAAACCGCTTTGAACGAACTTGCTCAAAGTATTGCTACACACGGAGTAATTCAACCTATCGTTGTTACACCAATTGGCAAGCGCTTTATGATTATAGCCGGGGAGGGCCGTTTCCGTGCATGCAAAAAGGCAGGAAAGACGCATATCCCTGCTATCATCAAGCACTACACACCACAACAAATCAAAGAAATCAGCATCATCGAAAACTTGCAACGTGAAGATTTGAATCCAATTGAAGCGGGACGTGCTATCAAAACGTTGATGACTGAGTTCAATATGACGCAAGAAATGGCTGCTGACCGTATAGGCAAAAGCAGATCTGCAATTGCCAACACTTTGCGTTTGTTGACACTTGACGAAGGTGTAATCGAACTTATTGAGCAAGGCAGACTATCTGCTGGTCATGCGCGTACGTTGGTTGTAGTTACAGACAAACAACACCAATACAAGCTTGCCCTAAAAGCGTGCGACAACCAAATGAACGTGCGTGAAATGGAAAAAGCTGTCAAGGATTACCTAAATCCAAAGCCTAAAAAGGACAAGCCAGCCGAACGTAGCTTGGAGTTGGAAGAGCTTGTAAACAACATGCAACGTGCTTTTGCCACAAAAGTTACTGCAGTTGGTAATGGCAACAAAGGCCGTATTTACGTTGATTATTTCACTAAAGATGACCTTGATAGAATGTGTGCCCTTGTTGAAAACTGGATGCAAACCAAGTTTACAGAAGAGGAAGAATAAGCAAAAAACACGGTTGATGGGGTACCATTGGTCGATTTTTGCAGAAAAATAGCATATTTTGATTAAAAAGACACTCTTGTTAGAGTGTCTTTTTTTGTTTGGTGTGGTCGCACGTCTGGAGTATAATTTTAAGCTTGAACTTTGCTGTTTTGTGTCTAATAGACGACTAGGTGCCGATTGTTTTTGTCGTTTTATTGATATACGCCCCTACACCAATTGCAAGATTAAACAAAAACGCTGTTTACTTTTGGTGGTGGGTTTGAGTATCAAATTTGATCGCAAAGAGTTTTTATGTTGATGAGCGTCTGTAAAAGCGAACACGTTTTGTTGTTGTATTAGCAAGCATTGTTCGCAATTTGTTTGTAGTCATCAGTAAGCATTTTTTGTGAAGCAACGTTGTGTGTTGGTCAATTTTTTACAGTGATGTGGGTTTTGTTGTGGAAAATTGAAAAATAGCATGTTTTTGGATCAAAAATTGCAATTTTACAAATTTTTTGTACTTTTTTATGATTTTGGCATTTTTAATACAATTTTGGGTGTTTTTATATCAAAAATAGCTCAAAATGGCACTATTGTAGCCCTTTTTCGTCATTTTCTTGTAGTCTTATTGGGTATTTAACGTACCTTTTTGTCTAAAAACTGGCTAAAATAGCCGTTTATTCAGAATGGATTTGTTTAGTTAACAGATTTGCCGTAGTAAAAACGGTGCATTTTGCGATTTTTATGTTAAATTTTGCACTTTTTTACATTTTTTTTGATAAGAGACGAATTGGTGCGCAATTTTACATCAATAGTTTTTACAGGCAACAAAAATAATCAACGTTCGCAAAAAGCAATAGCAACAATTGTTCGCGATTTGACAAATCAGGGTTTGTTTTTTTTGGAGTCCATCTGTTTTTCTGCCACAATTAATAGCGACGGTTGTTCACGTTTAGCAAAAGAAATAGCTGTTCATCTTTGTTCAGAGTCTTTTGGCAGAGTGCTTGCGGGGTCATTTTGCTTATCTGCGCTGCTTTGTAGGGGTGTTGGATGGGGGTAAGTTCGCCCAATTTTAACTGCGAACATTGTTCGCTAATAATAAACACTGTTCACTTTTGGGTCGGATTTTTGGATAAATTTTGGTAAAATCGGCCCATTTTGCCCATTTTTGCTCGTTTTTTGCCTAAAATTTATGGTTTTGGCGCAAATTTTGCAGAATTTTGCATGCGTAGCATCAAGTTGGATGGGGTGTCGTCTAGAGCATAGGGGGGGTGTTTTGCGCACCTATGTCGTGTTTGTGGGGTGTTACGGCCGTGCTGAAGTCGTGCCGTTTTTGCTCTCGGTGGCGCGTGTTGCAACAGCAATGTTGGAAACTTTTTTATTGATGGTATTTTGTTATGCAAACTTTTCCGCTCTCTAACAGAAATAATAAATAGTGCCGCACTGCCAATTGTCAACCAATTTTCCTTGTTGATGTTCCACGTGAAACATTTTGCTATATTTCCACTTAAGTGTTTCACGTGAAACAAAGGCAATAAAAAAGGAGTGGTAATCTACCACTCCAAATACTGTTGCTATTAAGCTGTAGGAAACAAATCAGGTAAAGGAATTGAAAAGGCGTTAGAAATAAGCTGACCAATAAAGTTTGTGTTGTGCAAAAGCTTCAAAATGGCAGAATCGCCTATTTCGGCCTGTATTCCGGCAATATTATCGGCCATAAACTTGGAAATTGCAATTTCTGCTCCTGTCAAAAGCACACCAACAACCAGTAAATATGTTATGCTAAACGCCCAAACTACGCCTAAAATCATGTTTAAAACCTTAAAAACGGTGTGTTTGTTAAGTTTTTGGAACAATTTGCAAATTGTATTAAGAACAAATCTTGCCAAAAGTAGTAATACAATAAAGCAAACAAATATCGTAATTGCCTTAAGAATTACGTAGCCACCGTACGCCGCAAGTGTTTCGGTGGAGTAGGTTTGCATCTTTAGCCAGATGTAATCCGCCCTTCCAGCCAGCAGTCCCCAAACGCCACTAGTAAGTAGTGCAGATAGTTCCTCCAGTGACGTAACCGTTACGTTAGCTATTTCTGCCTTAAAAATCTTTGCAAAGGTCAACGAAAGGTTTGCAAACTGTGGGATCTCCAACAACTTGTTGGCTATCACCGAACACAACGCCGCTGCAACTGCTAATCCGCCAATTTCGGACAAAAAGCCCATAAACAACTTGTTGAAGCCTTTAACCAACCCTATGACGACAGCTATCAAAAACACGGCAATAAGGCAAACGTCAATAATTATGCCTGTACTCATATTTTCTCCTATCAAAAGCGAACACCGTTCGCTATTATATTATAATAATTATACTTACAATATACCACAAAAATTAGCAAAATAAAAGTCGTTGGGACAAAAATTTTTGTATAAAATTAAAATTGCCACAAAAACAGATGTAACAGCCCACGTCTGCACATCTTTTGCCCAAACCAACGCTCTCTTTTTGAGTAGCATTGCTTTTTAAGTTGATTTTAAGATAGCACAGCTATAATTTTGTAAGAATAAAACCGTTCAAATATCCTAAAATAATATAGATATAGTTAACTAATTAAGTAAGCATATTGACAAAATGCGTGCGTTGTGGTAAAATAAAAAATCAACAAAGCTAGTTTGTTTAGCAAACCAAGGAGAAACCGCAGTGAAAACAAACACAAAAAAACTCGTATGTATCATCTTGTTGGCAGTGGTGTTGGTTAGCGCAGTGGCTGTAGGCGTGCATCAACTTGTTACACGCCCAGAGCAAATCACGCGCGAAATCTACGAAACCGCCTTTATGGATGGGGAATACGATCAAGTATATCTTAAAAACGGAAAAGTTACATGCGTCGATTTTGACGGCAACCGCTACAGATTTACCGTAGAAGACCCAGTCGAATTTGACGAATACACACGCGACGCTATCGATAACCTAGAAATCACAACAACATTCTACTCTGACGTAGAAGTAGAAAGCGAAGAAAACTAGTCGCGTAAAGGAGACATATTTTGGAAAACAAGAAAAAGAGCCTTATAGGCACTATAGTAATCGGCATTGTTGTTGCTGTGTTGGTGTTTATGGTTTTCAACAACCTACCAGGCAGTGCAGAAGCTATCACTGAAGCAGAGTTTAGAGAAAACTTTGTTAAAAACGTCTACACCGAAGTAGTGCTAGATATTTACAACGTAACTTGCGTAGATACGCAAAAGAACACTTACACGTTTACAACCGCAGATAGAGATTCTCTAAACGAATTTGTACTAAACGCAATCAAAGAAGCCAAAGATAACGGCCGTATCATTGAAACAAAGTACACGTCAACCGATCCAAACGAAGGCAGCATCTTCCAATCCATCATGCCAATCATGTACGTAGTACTAACGGCAGTAGGATTGTTGTTCTTGATCAAGTTTATTTCTCGACAAAACAATCAAAACATGGATTTTGGTAAGTCTAAAGCAAAAATGGTACAAAACAGCAAGGTTCGTTTCACCGACGTAGCTGGTGCCGAAGAAGAAAAGGAAGAGCTTGCAGAAATCGTAGACTTCTTGAAGCACCCACAAAAGTACCACGAAGTTGGTGCGCGTGTGCCAAAGGGCGTGTTGCTAGTAGGCCCACCGGGAACAGGTAAAACCTTGTTTGCAAAGGCAGTAGCAGGCGAAGCGGGCGTACCATTCTTCTCTTTGAGTGGTAGCGACTTTGTAGAAATGTTTGTCGGCGTAGGTGCAAGCCGTGTTCGTGACGTGTTTGCTCAAGCCAAAAAGAACATGCCTTGCATCATCTTTATCGACGAAATCGACGCCGTAGGTCGTCACCGTGGCGCAGGTCTTGGTGGTGGTCACGACGAAAGAGAGCAAACGCTTAACCAACTGCTTGTCGAAATGGACGGCTTTGAAACCAACATGAGCGTAATCATCATGGCGGCAACCAACCGTGCAGATATCCTTGACCCAGCACTACTACGTCCAGGTCGTTTTGACCGTCAAATCTACGTAAATCGCCCAGACGTAAAGGGCAGAGAAGCCATCTTGAAGGTGCACGCTCGCAAAAAGCCTATTGGCCCAGACGTAGACTTTAAGGTAGTTGCCCGCATCACAGCAGGCTTTACAGGTGCAGATTTGCAAAACCTACTAAACGAAGCGGCAATTTTGGCAGTACGCGAAGGCCGCAGCGTAATCACCATGGCAGATGTCAACGAAGGTATCAACAAGGTAGTAATGGGTCCAGCTAAAAAATCACGTGTAGTAACCGAGCCAGACAAACGCATCACCGCCTACCACGAAGCAGGCCACGCCATCATCGCAATGAGCCTAAAAAACTGTGATCCAGTACACGAAGTAACCATCATTCCACGTGGTCAAGCCGCAGGTTACACCATGACTCGCCCAGATAACGACAACGACCATATCATGAAGGATCAACTTTTGGACGAAATCACCATGACACTTGGCGGGCGTGTTGCCGAAGAGCTTGTTATTGGCAAAATCAGTGCCGGAGCAAGTGGCGACATCCGTATGCTTACAGCCAAGGCGCAACGCATGGTAACCGAGTGGGGTATGAGCGAAAAGGTTGGCCCTATCTTCTACGGCAGTGAAGGCGAAGTTTTCCTAGGCCGTAGCTATCAATCTCAACACAGCTATTCGGAAAACGTTGCAAAACTAATCGACGAAGAAATTCACTCAATAGTAACTTCTTGCCACAAGCGTGCGACAGAAATTTTGACAGAAAAAATGGACGTAATGCACAACATGGCGCGCGTATTGTTTGAAAAGGAAACCATCCACACACGCGAAGTAGAGCTTTTGATGGAAGGCAAGACCGCCGAAGAAGTTATCGCAGCAATGGACACAACAGAAAACAACTAACAAAAGCAAAAACGGAGACAAGTATATTGTCTCCGTTTGTGTTAATAAGCAAAATATTGTTGCAAAAAAGTATCAAATGATGTATCATTGTAAAGCAAAACAATATTTCGGGATGTAGCGCAGTTTGGTAGCGCACAAGACTGGGGGTCTTGGGGTCGCAGGTTCAAGTCCTGTCATTCCGACCATGCACAGTGGGGATGCCCTTGTGGTCAAAAAAGGCAGGCAAACAAGCTTGCCTTTTTTTATTGCTATTGACATTGATTTCAAGGTGTGCTACAATGTTGGCAACAAATATTTTCCCCAAAATTTGCGGGGGGGGTAGATTATGAAAAGACGTATTGCATTGTTACTAACCATAGTTTTGCTAGCAGCCGTAGGAGCACTTTTGCTTACGGGGTGCTCCTTTTGGGATTACTGGGATCGCCTTCTTTACGGACCTAATTTTGAAGGGTTCTATTACAATGTTGAAAATGGGCAAGTAGTCATCACGAGCTACTGGGGAGATAGTGAACACGTCGTTGTTCCCGAAACCATAGAAGGGATGCCTGTTGTTAAAATCAAGGGATGGACGTTTGATGATGTTGATATCGTATCCGTCACCATACCAAACTCTGTTGTGGAAGTGGTTTACTCTGCGTTTTTTCGTTGCGAAAAGTTGCAAACGATAGTGTTGGGCGAAAACACCGTTCCTACTGGACAAATTGTAGTGGGATGCAACAGTATGAGCTACAACAAATATGGCAACGGTCACTACATAGGCACTTCAACCAACCCATACTATTTGCTAGTCCATGCCGAAAGCGAAGAAATCACAAGCATTTCTATCCATCCAGATACAAAGCACGTTGGGTACGGAGCAATGGAAGGGTGCTCGCAGCTTGTTTCGGTTGAAATTCCAACGGGTGTGTTAGCAATAGGCGGAGATGCGTTTAATGGTTGCACTAATTTGCAATATGTTTATATTCCCGAAAGCGTTCAACAAATTGGCAACTATGCTTTTGAAAGTTGCGACAGCCTTGCAAATATCGAAATAAGTCCAGAAAACAAAAACTATAAAAGCGAAAACAACTGTCTTTTAACTAAAGATGGAGTAGCGCTCATTAGATACTTTACCAACCAGCCAAACAGCATTTGTGTTGTGCCAGAAGGAACAGCAAGAATTAACAGTTATGCTTTTTCACGTGTTAGAAATCTTGTAGAAGTTGTAATTCCAAACAGTGTTGAAATCATTGATGGAGGTGCGTTTTCTAGTTGTTATGACCTGCAAAAAGTAACTGTTGGCAACAAGGTCCAAGAAATTAATCCCGATACGTTTTATCGATGCGAGTCGCTTGTAGAAATAGAAATGCCAGGCGTTGAAGTCATTGATAGATATTCCTTCTGCTGGTGTAGTAGTTTGAAGAGCATTGGTTGGAGCGAATCGCTTAAAACAATAGATGTTCAAGCGTTTTATCGATGCGAGTCTCTAGAAGAAGTTGTTATTCCCAACAGCGTAACAGACATTGACGAACGTGCCTTTGAACAATGTACCAGTTTAAAAAGGGTGGTCATTGGTAGTAGTGTTGATTATATAGGGCTCAACGTTTTTAGGGGATGCTCGTCATTGCAAGAAGTTAGTTTTGTAGATTCTCAAGGGTGGAAGGTAGGCGTGTTATTCTATCGTAAGATAGACGTATCTGATGGGCAACAAAATGCAAAATACTTTCTTGATAAGTATCAATCTAAAGTTTGGAAAAAGTAAACAGTGTTTGCAATTAACTAAACACAAAACAAAAGGGCAACCAAATGTGGTTGCCCTTTTTTAGTTGAGTAAGTGTTACTCGTAGGTGTCTAGGTCGGCTGGTAAAGTTATTGTTCCATGCCAAGGTTGGATAGTTAGGTGGATGATATATTGGTTGTTGTAGCGTGTCTCGGTGAACACAACATCCATTGATAGAGCTACAAGTTGGTAGCTTGCGTCGTAAACGTATATGTAGGTTGCAACCGTAGTTTGTACGGCGTTGCTAGTGTCAATTTCAACCTTTACCTTGTTGTAATGCTTGGATTCTGCTATAGACCAAGTTACGCCTGTTTCATCGTCTAATTCTTCCCAAAGATCACTTAACATAAGGAAGAAATTTTCGCCTAGATACATATACGAAGTAACTAGTTTTTCAGGAGTGCTGCGTCTCTTTTCCTTTTCAACAACGTCGTTGTCTACCATGTATTGTGTGTATGAGTAGTCGTCGCAGTAGTAAATTAATCTACGGTCGACAAGGGAGCCTTCTTGCGTAGATGCCATACAGGCTTCGCCTTGCATCGTTAGGCTAAAGTTTTTGGCAACAGACTTAAAGTTCATGTTGAAGTTTGTGGAGCCGATTTTGCTAGTATAGTTTACTTGCAAGCCGTCGTTAAAGTTAAGCTCTTCGCCGTTTTCGGCTCTTTCCGTTGTGTTTACAATGGTTTCTATTTGCGAATAGGTTGCAACAGCGTAGTTGCCTTCAAAAATTTTGTCCTTGCAGCCACACATAGCAAATGCACTTATGGCAAAAACAAGACAAAGTAACAAAATCAAAAGTTTTTTCATAGTACGTCTCCCTTTTTATTGTTGAGTAAGTGTTACTCGTAGGTGTCTAGGTCGGTTGGCAAAGTTATTGTTCCAATCCATGGCTTGATAACAATGCTGATGGTTGATGTTGAGCAGTTTTCGGTGACGGTATCTTTCGAAACCACGTCTATAGATAGCGCAATTAGTTTATAGTTTAGGTCGTAAACGTATACAACGTTTGAAACAATGGTTTCGTATTCATCGGAATATACAATTTCAACTTTTACTTTGTTGTAAAGCTTTGACTCGGCAACGTACCACGTTACACCCTCTTCATAACGTAAGGAAGTGTACATCTGTTCTAACGTAAGGTTATAGCCATGTACTACTTCCATGTAGTCGGCTAGTAATTTTGTTGCAGAGATACGTTCCTTATATTTTTCAACACCCTCGCTAGTGTCGTATGCTGTGTAGGCATAGCCATCAGAGTAGTAGATTTTTGCGCTGGTTGCAAAGTAGTCGTCAAGAGGAGTATTCATACGAGCTTCGCCTTGCATCATCAGATTGTCTCCTTCAGCAAGGGATTGAAAGTTCATGTAGAAATCAATATGGTCCGCGCCATCGCATATGTTTGCCGAGCAAGTTATTTGCAATCCACCGTTGTAGTCAAATGTTTCGCCGTTTTCGGCGTAGTGCGTTGTGTTGACAATGGATTGTATTTGTTGGTCGGTTGCAACGGAATATCTGCCTGCAAAAATTTTGTCCTTGCAGCCACACATAGCAAAAGCACTTATGGCAAAAACAAGACAAAGCAACAAAGTCAAAAGCTTTTTCATAGTACGTCTCCCTTTTTGTTGTTGATACAATTATATCACTGTGTCCTAGCAAAGTCAACGGCTAAACAAATTTTGTATATTGTTTGACAACGGTGTCAAATTGTGCAATAATATAGAAAAAAGGCAAAGGAGAGTAGGGCGATGAAAATCTATCTTGACGACGTGCGACCAGTACCAGCGGGCTACGTGTTGTGCCAAAGCGTAAATCAGGCAAAGCAAGTAATCGAAATGGCCGAGCGCAACGGCGAAACGATAGAAGTTGTTGATTGCGACCACGACCTAGGCGACTTTGCATATGACGGCGGTGACGGTATTTGCTTGCTAGATTGGTTAGTAGAGCGTCAAACCTTTTACCCAATTAAGCTGCACACCATGAACCCTGTCGGCCGCGACAACATGTTGCGACTAATAGAAAGATATTGGCAAAACTAAGGAGGAAACAAAAAATGACTTTCAAACAATGGCTATTAAGCGAATTGCCTAACCCTAGACAATCCCCATATACCACACTGTATCTAATTTCACTAGTATGTCTAATTGCATTTGTTGTTATATCAAGCATCTTGCTCAAAAACAAATCGCAAAAGACCAAGCGCAACGTAATGATGGTGTTTGCCTTAATAATTACGGTTGTTGCAGTAGTACGCAAGGTGGTAAACTTTGTAAAGACTCCGGACGAAACGTTGCACGACGTGTTGTGGATTTTACTTTCACGCCCAGGCTGTGCAATTTCGGGCTTGCTTGCAACGATTGCTGTGTTTATCAACAAAAAGTGGGCGTATACTTTTGCATCCTTGATTGGTTTGCTTTGTGGAACGGCATTTTTTGCGTCCCCAGCAGCAGGCTTTGACAGAGAGCTTGTTCAGTTTGAAGAAGTGTACTCTATTGTTTTGCACGTAGGCTTTTACGTAATGGCTCTTTGCTTTGTTACCTATCGTTTGGCAGAGTTTAAGTTTAGCCAAGTCAAAAACATGGCAATTTGCTTTGGCGTACTTGCTGTTTACGTAGCATTTTTGATGCTAACCAAGGTAGAAAAAGATCCGTTTTTGTTCTTGCCAAATGGCGACGTGCACCAACTAGTAGGTGGCATGAAGTACGGCGTATTTTTGCCATTGTACTTTGTTTTTGCTACAGTATTTTTCCTATCCTTCTTTATTATCGGCGACAGAAAGACCGTAAAGGAATTTTTCAACAAACTATCCCAAAAAGCTTAATTGAAGTCAATAAACAAAGCCAAGATGCGTTTTGCATCTTGGCTTTTTTGTTTGTTACAAAAGCTTGTTTAGTTCGTATCGTACTACGCCCAAGTTGATTTCGTAGTCTTCGTCGTCGCTATCTAGCTCAAGCATTTCTTCTAGGTAGTAAATGCAGTTTTCAATGCAAGCTACCGTTTGGTCACCGTCTTGATAGAAATACAACAAATCGTCTAGCACTTCGCGAAGGCTTTCTACACAGCCTTTTACATCGCGGTTGGATAGGTACTCCCTTGGCATATCCAACGTGGAGACAACTTCTTTGACGGCATTTTTGTGTTGTTGTTTCATGGTGCGCCTCACTTTGTAAGGCTGCTTACTGTGCAGTTGAAGAAAGCCTTTACTGCCTTTGCCATTACGTCAATATCATTTGCGCCAACCGTTTCGTTTGCAGAGTGCATTGCTAGTTGAGCAAGGCCAATATCCGCCACGTTCATTTGTAGTTGTGCACTGGTAACAAGACCAAGGGTTGAGCCACAACGCAAGTCGCTACGGTTGTAGTAATCTTGCCAAGCAACGTCGTTGTTGTTTAGCAACGTCTTTACAATTGCAGATGAAAATCCGTCTGTTGCATAGTTTACGTGGTGCTTAATTACAACGCCTTTGTTTAGGTAAACCTTGTTTACAACGTCGCTCTTTTCTGGGTGAGCAGGGTGTACGGCGTGACCATTGTCGATAGAAAGTGCAAAGCCGTTGGTAACGGCAGACTCGTAGTCGTCTTGATCAAAGCCAAGCTCACGGTTGATCTTTTGCAAAAGTTGTGGCAAAAATGCAGAGCAAGCACCTTGCTTGGTGTGACTGCCCACTTCTTCGTTGTCAAAGCAAACAGCAAGAGCAACGCCGGTAGGATTGCAACTAACAATTGCTTGCAAGCTGGTGTATACACTTGTAAGGTTGTCAATGCGTGGAGCGGTCAAAAACTCGCCGTTTACACCTGTGTAAGCACATTGAGTAGCAGGCACGACGTACAAATCGGCATCAACAACTGTTTTGTCGGTTAGAGTAGACCAAACGTCTGTCGCATTGCCAAGTAGTGGTTGAACGTCTGTTTGGATATTTAGGTTAAGCTTTTCTGCTGCTTCTGGGTTGTGGTGCACGCAAAGGCTTGGGATAGCAACGGTGTAGTTGCTTTCTACAAGTTGGCTAGCAATCTTGCCGTCTTCTTCTACAAAAACTCTGCCCGCAACCTTAAGTGGTGTATCCAAAAAACTGTACCACAAGCCACCGCCGTATCGCTCGCAATTGATACGCTTGCCTTCAGCACTATCCGTCAACGCATTGCCCTTTACTTTTAGGCAAGGAGAGTCGGTGTGGCTTTCGGCAATGTTAAACGCGTAGTTGGTCAAATCTCCCACAACAAAAGCAACAACGGTACTGTCGTTTTTGGTTAGGTAGTATTTACCGCCCTTTTTCAAGTGCCACTTTTTGCCTACGGTAAGTTGTTCAAATCCGTTGGCGTTCAAAATTGTTTTGCAGTTAGCAACGGTGTGGAAAGCGGTGTAAGATGTTTCTAAAAATTGTTGGATGTTCATTGTATTCACCCCAGTAGTTTAGTTTGTATAATTGTATCACACCTTTGCAAATTGTGCAACAAAAAAGGGGACGGTTACCCATCCCCTAGTTTTCAAAAGAACATTATGCTCAAAAGCCCTGCAAACAAAGCAAGAACACCAATTACCGACGTCCACGTGCGAATAGATCTATAGATGCGGTAACCCTTGCTGACCGTTGGACCAGGAGTGTAAGTGCCTTCGGCAACTTGCTTTTCAATTTCGATGATGCCGGCGTCTTCAAGGACTTGCAACTTGGCTTGTTGCTTTTTCTTGATGCGGCCAATTAGCGCTTTGACAATAAAGTATGCTACAAGGATGATAATGCCCGTTTTTGATCCGCCAACCGATTCAAACAAAATGTCGATAAGTTGGTAAAGGTCAAACGAGTCACGCATTGCTTCAAAGTCGCACTTCCAAACGGCGATGTTGAAAACAATCAAAAACAACAAATTGCTTATCCAGTCGATTGCCAAAAACCATTCGCAGACAACAAACGACTTTTTTACGTCGGGCTTTACGTGGATCTCGTCAAGATACTTCTGCTTTTGTTTTTCTTCTTCGCCTTTTTGCTTCAAGCTTTTCATTTTGGTACACTTCCTTTGTAAGATGCTTACATTATACTCCCCCAAAATGCCATTGTCAATATCTTTTTTAGCGAAATGTCTAGTCTAAATCCATTGCGTAAAGAAGGTTGCTCTTTTTTAGTTTGTTGTAGTCGCAAACAACACTGTTAAGGAGCTTGCGTGGCAAATCCAAGTTTTGTTGTAGGATCTTTTCAAACTGACTGTAGGGGAAGGGATGTTCAAAGTCGTCACAGCCCACTTCGATGGTGTATGCTGGTATACGCAAGGACTGGATGCACCAATCTTTGTATCCACCCACGCTACCCGCCGTATCGTCAACTAGGGCGTACCCCGTGTGTTGAGCAATGGCTTTGGCGTAGCGGTTATCTCGCCATTTGCGGTGACGAGTTTGCCCAAAGTACCAGTAGACAACCTCGCCTTTGCAGTGATACGACAGCGTAACAAGCGGAGATACCTTTTGTGTAAAATCCACCAATGCCAGCGTTTCTTTTTCACTACACGCCGATTTTCCAACGTAGTTTTGCCCAGCTTTGCAGTAGACGTTTTGCTTGCCCTTGCCCCAGTCTGCATCAAAGTTGACGTTGATATCCACTCCGTTTGCGTTGGCTTTCCACAGGCTAAAGTCGTGCTTTCCGCCGTTGATAGCAACAAGGTTGGTTTTTGTCACCTTGTCATCTATCCAGCCAACACCTTCTTGACACAGACGTACTCCGTCTGGATTTGCCATGGGAACAAAGTATATTCCGCCCAGCATATTCAGTTGGTTGGTAAGCAAGTGCTTGGCTTGGCACAAACAAAGTAGAGCGGTGATATGCTCACGTGCGTGCATTGAAGCCTGCGCTATCATATAGTTGCCGTTTTTCTGACCAACAAATACGTACGGAATATTTTGTCCCAACGTGGACGTTCCAATACTGCCCACTTCAACTCCCAACCTTTTCAAGCCGTCCAGCTCTGCCAACAAATCCAAGTATCCAAACATATACTATCTCCTACGTTGATTTAGCAATATTATATGAGCAGATCCGAGCGTTTGTGTCTGTAAAACAAAAAAAAAGCGGGAGCAAAGCGCTCCCGCTGTTAGATACTGCTATTCTTGTGGTTGTGCCTGTTCTTCTTCGATAGGCTCGCCCTTTATTTTTGTTTTGGCAGCTTGTGCAACAAGTCCCGTCAACGCTACAAGAGCGATTACGTTTGGAATAACCATCAAATTGTTGAACATATCCGTCAATTCCCATACCAAGTCGTTTGGGAAAACAGATCCGATAAAGATAAACGCAAGTGCAATTACCGAGTAAACAATGGTTGCCTTTTTGCCAAACAAGTGTTCAAAGTTTACCTTGCCAAAAAAGTTCCAACTCAAAATTGTTGTGAATGCAAAAAACATCAAGCACACAGCAACAAATATGTTACCAAGAGTTTCACCAAATACGCTACCAAATGCAATTTGAAGCATGTTCGCCTTGGTGATATGCGCCGCCGCACCTTCGGCAGCCACAGCAGATAGTGGACCTTCGCCAGCATACAAGCAGGTGATTACAACCAACGCTGTCATTGTCAACACAACAAAAGTATCAATAAACAAACCAACCATAGCAACAACGCCTTGTTCGTGTGGATTTTTAACCTTTGCCATAGCGTGAGCGTGTGGTGTAGAACCCATACCAGCTTCGTTACTAAACAAACCACGTTTTGCACCTTGGCTGATTGCTT
>JAZQUN010000079.1:0-4618 GCA_045631385.1 Clostridia bacterium | reverse complement strand
TGCTGGTGTAGCTCAATCAGGCAGAGCAATTGATTTGTAATCAATAGGTTGATGGTTCGATTCCGTTCACCAGCTCCATTTTTTTAATAAGGGGAGATTCCCGAGTGGCCAAAGGGAGCAGACTGTAAATCTGCCGTCCGTCGACTTCGGTGGTTCGAATCCACCTCTCCCCACCAAAAAGGTTGTATCGTTTGATACAACCTTTTTTGCTACCCTATTTACAAATAAATTGTTTTGTGCTAAACTATTACTCGCACTACTGCAATAATTATTTATGTAATAAGGAGAAAACTAATATGTCGATGGAACGTGTTGAAAAAATTAAGTGCCCTGACTGCGGACAAGAAGTCGAAATGACTATTTGGGATAGTTTAAATGCAGATTTAGATCCACAAGCAAAAGAAAAATTGATTGATGGTACACTATTTTTGTTTCAATGCCCAAAATGTGGACATGAAAGCATGATTGCATACAGCATTTTGTATCATGACATGAAAAACAAGGTGATGGTTTACTGTGTTCCACCAGAAGATGTTGAATTCACCATCAAGCAACTGGCAGAAATTGAACAGAACTTGCCAGCAGGTGTTACAAGTGGATACACAACACGTGTTGTTTATAATCACAATGACTTGCGCGAAAAAGCAATAATTTTTGACAATCAACTTGATGATAGAATTATTGAACTTGTTAAGTTGTGGTATCGCATGCATATAAGTATACATAAACCAGAGATGGATATTGGCAAAATGTACTTCTTTGTGGAAAACGGCAAATTTATGCTTCAACTATACGCCGACAGGCCATTAGGCGCAGAAATCTCACAAAAATTGTACGAAGACATAAAAAATGACTTTGCTACCATAGTGGATTCGCCAGAAAACAACAATGCCGTTATCGACATGGATTGGGCAATGAAATTACTACGCAAATAAAATTGTAGGTCATATCTGGTAGATATGGCCTATTTTTTATATTAATTACACTACTACATGCCAAAAGCTTGCATTCACGTGCAAAGTATAGCAAATAATTGCGTACAAATATTTACAAAAATATTTAGATATGGTAATATAATATATATCAATATTGTGGGGTAAAACCAATGAGAACTACTATTGAAAAACTATCTAACAAAATTGCCGTTGCTCTTGGCGAAAAAAAGGCTGATACAGTACTTAAAAATGCCAATATCGTAGACATTTTGAACTACAGAATCATTAAGGGCGACGTTGCTATTACTGACGGCATCATTGTTGGTGTTGGCGAAGAATATAGCGGCGAAAAAGAAGTTGACTGCACAGGCAAATACGTAATGCCAAGCTTTTTCGACACACATATTCACTTTGAATCCAGCCTTATCACACCTGATAAGTACTTGATGCACGCAATTCCACACGGCATGACAATGATCAATGCCGACTGCCACGAAATTGCTAACGTTTGTGGCGAAGACGGCATGCAGTTTATGATTGACTGCGTAAAAGGTATCCCTGTTGACATCAACTTTATGTTGCCAAGCTGTGTGCCTGCTACTCCTTTTGAGCACGCTAACGCTTACTGGGACGCTGAAACAACACGCCGTTTGCTTGCTACTGGCAAGTACTTTGGTTTGGGCGAAATGATGAACTATCCTGGTATCATGATGAGAGACCCAGACGTACTTGGCAAAATTGTTGCTACCGAAATTACTGACGGGCACGCTCCATGCTTGACAGGCAAGATGCTTAATGCATACTTGACTACAGATATCCACAACGACCATGAGTGCGAAACTGCCGAGGAAGCTTTTGAAAAAATTTCTAAGGGTATGTACGTAATGTTGCGTCAAGGATCTCAAACCAAAAACCTTGCTACACTTGTAAAGGCGTACAACGGCAAAAACGGTCGCAGATTCATCCTTTGCACAGACGACAAGCACATTGACGAAGTTAAAAAATACGGTACTATCCAAAACAACATTGTACTAGCTGTTGATACTCACGGGGTTGACCCATACGATGCTATCGCTATGGCAAGCTTGAACGCTTACGAGTGCTACGGCATCAAAAACCTTGGTGCAGTTGCTATCAACTACTACGCTGACTTGGTTGTAGCGGACGATATTGTCCCACGCAACATTGTGCAAGTTTACAAAAACGGTCAACTTGTTGCTGAAAACGGCAAGGCTTTGTTTGATTTGCCAACAGCAGACAAGAGCAAGGTTATCAACACTGTAAACCGTGCACCACTTACAAAGGAAATGTTTACTCCTAAGTTTGTGCCAAACAAGACACCAGTTATTCAAATTGTAAACCACTCTGCTTTCACTAAGAAAACATTTAAGGAAACAACGGAAGGCTTGAACATGTGTGCCGTTATCGAACGCCACAAGGCTACTGGCAACATCGGTACTTGCTGGGTTGAAGGCTTTGGCCTAAAGGGCGGCGCTATTGCTCAAACAGTTGGTCATGACAGCCACAACATTAGCGTAATGGGCGATAACGAAGCAGACATGCTACTTGCTGTAGAAACTCTTGGCAAGGACGGCGGCATGGTTGTTGTAGTTGACGGCAAGGTTGAGTACAAGTTTACTCTTGACATTGCTGGTTTGATGAGCTCTAAGTCAGTTGACGAAGTAATTGCTGAACACATCACATTGAAGGAAAAGACAAAGGCTATTGTGCCGGACGAAGCAAATGCGCCATTTATGTTGCTATCTGTATTCCCACTAATTGTTATTCCTGAAATCAAGTTGAGCGACAGCGGTATCTTTGACGTACTAGAATTTAAGTTTATTGACGCTGAATAATTGAAAAATACAAAAAGACAGTCTACGGACTGTCTTTTTTTGTTGCCTTTACAAAAGCAAGCAGATCATACCGCCTTTGCCTTCGTTTACAATACGAGACGTTGTTTTGACTAGTTTTGCCTTGATTTCGTCAGGCATTTTTGCACATTTGTCTAACAAGGAGTCTTGCACTAGGCTACCCATTGACTTGCCAAACATATTAGTTTGCCAGATTTGATCGGGATTTTGTTGAAACTGGTCAAGTAAATATTGACTTTGCTGCTCTGTACCCATGACGGACGTTACTTCGGTTGCTACATCCACCTTGAGCAAATGCAAACTTGGTGCTGAAGCCTTGAGTTTGACTCCGTAATGGCTACCTTGCTTAGCAATTTCTGGCTCTGCAAAGGTTGTGCTTTCGAGTGTTGGCCATACAACGCCGTAGCCTGTTTCGTCAACTTGATCAAGAGCGCTAGCAAGCTTGTCGTATTGAGTCTTTGCAAAAGCATTTTGTCTAATATAGTTGATAAGGTTGTATTCGTCGGCAACGTCGGTGCCTGCAGTTTGCGACAAAACTTGATAGAACAAGCTTGGCTTTGGTGTAATTTACACACTACTTCGCCGTTACCCATATTGATGCTGGACTGCGCCATACATTGAAAATGCTCGTCTTCGCAAAAAGCATTGATAAAGTTAGCTACGTCCTTCATTTTACATACCGATTTACACTTATCCTTTGCCTTTTCGAGCACTGTTTGGATAATTGGATGGGTGCTATCCAAAGTGCGCATCCACTTTGGCATATCAATGCAGATTTTTTTGACAGGAAACTCACTCAAGATGGACTGCAATACGCCTTCTAACTCGGATTTGGTTGCATTTGCTACGTCCATAACTACTGTGACTACGCCGTACTTTTGCTCTAGTGCGTTGGCAAGCGCAACCGTATCAGGATTTGTTGGTGTTTTTGTGTTGAGCACTACAACAAATGGTTTGCCGTGTTGCTTGAGCTCGGCGATTACTCGCTCTTCTGCAGGAATATAGTTGTTGCGGGGAATTTGCGTTATCGATCCGTCGTTTGTAACGACAACTGCTACTGTAGAGTGCTCGCATACAACCTTTTGCGTGCCAATTTCTGCCGCCTTTTCAAATGGCAATGGTTGGTTGCTCCAGGGCGTGTTTACCAAGCGCGGAGCATCACCATCAACAAGACCTTCTGCACCTTGTACTGCATAGCCTACGCAATCTATCAAACGAACCTTTGCGCGTGTTTTTTCGTCGGTAGCAATTTGCACCGCTGTGTTGGGTACAAACTTTGGTTGTGTAGTCATAATGATTTTGCCGTCTGCGGACTGTGGAAGTTCGTCTACGGCGCGGTTACGGTCGTTTTTATCAGCAATATTAGGCAAAATTAGTTGCTCCATAAACTTAGCAACAAAAGTTGATTTGCCCGTACGTACCGGCCCTACGACTCCTAAATAAATTTCGCCATTAGTGCGCTTTGAAATATCTTGATAGATGCTACTCATAAATTACCCTCCAAATTGATTAGTAAATTGTATGACAAGCACCGATATTTTAGAACAAAAAAAAGTCCGCATGCGCGGACTTGATTTAAATTAGATTAGTCGTTTTTCTCCGTATCATCACGGAACACCATTTTAACAGGTGTGCCATCCAAAGAAAACGCACGACGTAGATAGTTTTCGAGATATCTGCGATAAGAAAAGTGCAAAATCTTTGCGTTGGATACAAAAAATACAAACGTTGGTGGTTGAGTTGATGGTTGTGTGCAGTACTTGATCTTTGCACGACGACCACTTGCAGATGGTGGCTCAACTGCTGCTA
>JAZQUN010000078.1:0-1885 GCA_045631385.1 Clostridia bacterium | reverse complement strand
CAACTGTGTTTATTTTAATATTTTTAGTATATCACAAAGGCAAGTTGATTTCAAGCCTTTTTTGAATACTTATTTACAATTTACTTACAAAAATCACTTGCCTATAAACAAAGTTTATACGCATATAAAACCGTTGCTCTTTTACAGTGTTGTAGACACAATTACGCCGTCGTCTGCAGCATTGAAAACTGTTACTTGTCTGCCATCTACGACACAGTAGGCTGGCATGCCGTCTTTAGGAAAACTTGGTGAGCCTACGTTGACTACCACTACACCATCCACCGTAACAATGCTGCTTACATGGGTGTGTCCGTGCATTAGCACTTGGCATGCTCCCATTGGTGGCAGCATACTTGCGTTGTACTTGTGTCCGTGAGTAAACATAAAAGTTAGCCCATCAACGTCCAAAGTGGCGTTTGGCAAAATTTCAAAATTGCTGATGGTTTGGTCTACTTCGCTGTCGCAGTTGCCACGAACGGCAAGTATGCTTGTTGCTAGCTGGTTGAGTTTGCTCGCTACGTACATTGGGTCGTAATCACTTGGAACTCCGTTGCGTGGTCCGTGATAGTACAAATCGCCCAAAAGCACAAGCTTGTCTGCGCCTGTTTGAGAAAACATTTGCACTACCTTGTCTACTGCACGTTTGCTGCCGTGCAAATCGGTTGCTACTAGTAGTTTCATTGGTTGCTCTCCCAGGTTATCAAATTGATGCCGATAGAACTATCGAACTGACGGTTGGTTTCTATTTGGCAAGCTTGAACAAAAATTTCGGCAGTGGCAGACACAATAGCTTTGTTTAGGTGGCCACCAACAACGTCAAACATAGTTGCAATTGTTACGTGCAAGTGAACGTATGGCTTGCCATCCTTTTGCGTAATGTTACCATTTAGGGCAGTGATCTCTGCCATAGCTTTGATTTGTTTGCTGTAGTACTCGCGTTCGAAGGTGTCAAAAACGCCTACTTCGGCTTCGTCGGTAGCACCGATGCCACTAACCGTTGCGCAAACAACGTTGGTTTCTGCTGCAAATTGAGTCAATGCAGATACAATTTCTTCGCCCTTTTCTAGCACCAAAAGATAGGTGTTGTCACATTTAGTATATTTCATGAGAAAATCTCCTTTTGCATTGATTATACCACAGTTGCAAGTGCAATACAACACAATTTGTAAAAATAAATAAAAGACTTGTAAGATACAAGTCTTTTTTGCGTAATTATTTAGTTAATCTCTTTCGTTGACTTTTTGGTCGTAGTAGCGTTTCAATACGGTGTCGAGTGTCATAAACGGCATGCCCATAGCAATGGACTGATCGACCATTTGTCTGTCTTGAGCTAGGGTGCAACCAACACTTTCCACTTCCACTACGGCTGGCTCGACGTCAATTAGAGAAAACTCGGGCATTACAGCATCGTCGCCTAGCGACATGTAAAAATCCATGTAAGTTAGTTCGTTGCCGTCGCCATCGGTATAGATTTGCGACATAATTAATCCCCACGCACGCCAAGATGCCCTAAAACACGTGCCGTCACTAAATACAGGTACACCTGTAGCGCTGTTTTGGTGATCTTGACCGGCAAAAACGTAGCCGTGATCACGGATATCTTGACGGATTAGCGTCAAAATTTCGCAAAGTTTTTCGTTGTCAAACTTTGGTGTAGGATATAGGCAGTCAAAGTCTGTCCAGCCGATAATTTTTAGTGCCATGGTGGGTATTCTCCTTGTGCATTGCGATAAATTTATTATAGCACACGACGATAAACAATTCAATAGAGTTTGAAAAATTTGCATAAAAAAAGTCCTTGATTTATCAAGGACTTTTGGTGCTGGTGAGAGGATTCGAACCTCCGGCCTATTGATTACGAATCAATTGCTCTACCGACTGAGCC
>JAZQUN010000077.1:0-1944 GCA_045631385.1 Clostridia bacterium | reverse complement strand
CAATCAACATTGGTACAAACAAAATTACAGGTGGCCCATTGTTCCAATTGACAAGCCTTGCAACAGCACTTGTTGTTGGTCTAATCGTAAATGCTATTGCTAACAGTGGCAAGTCCGAAGAACTAGAAGGCGACGAAGAAGTTGTTGGCGCATCTAGAACGGAAGACGAAACTGTTTAATAAGTTTTATCTCAATAAATTAAGCGACTGCTAGCCAGTCGCTTTTTTATTGCAAAATTTACAACAATTTTTGCCAAAGTATTGAAAAATATTTGACTTTGTAGTACAATAGAAAAAAACCACAAAGGATGGTACAACTATGTCCAACAAACTTACTGTATTTGATCACCCACTTATTGCTCACAAAATCACTCACTTGCGTGACGTAACTACCGGCACAAAGGAATTTAGAGAAATTGTAAGCGAACTTGCTATGCTTATGGGATACGAAGCTTTCCGTGATTTGGCAACCGAAGAAATCGAAGTCCAAGCACCACTTGCTAAGGTAAAATCTAAGGTAGTAACCGAAAAAATTACTATTGTTCCTATTTTGCGTGCAGGTCTTGGTATGGTTGACGGGCTTACACAACTTTTCCCTAAGGCTCGTATTGGCCACATCGGTTTGTACCGTGACGAAGAAACACTAGAACCAGTAGAGTACTACTGCAAATTACCTACAGATGCTCAAGACGGTCAAGTAATCGTTGTTGACCCTGCTCTTGCTACTGGTGGTAGCGCTGCTGCAGCCATTACATTTATCAAACAACGTGGCTACAACAACATCAAGTTGATGTCCCTAATCGGTTGCAAGCAAGGTGTAGAAAAGGTACACAGCGTACACCCTGACGTACACGTTTACGTTGCTCACTACACTACTGACCCACTAAACGAAAAGGGCTACATCGTAACAGCATTTGGCGATGCAGGCGACCGTATCTTTGGGACAAAGTAACAAAAGCACAAAATAAAAATCCCGATTGAAAAATCGGGATTTTTTTATTTGCTCTAATTTACTTACGCCAAAAAGCCAATAAATACAGAGATTATCAAAGCATTTACAAAGTCAATAAACATTGCTCCTACCAAAGGCACTGTCAAATATGCCTTTTCGCTTTTGCCGTTTATTTTGCAAAATGCGTCCATATTTGCTATTGCCGTTGGTGTTGCTCCCAAAGCAAAGCCACAGTGTCCTGCACACATTACTACTGCGTCGTAGTTTTTGCCCATTACACGGAAAGTAACGATTGAGGTGTACAAAACTACCAAAACAAGCTGGGCAACAATTGCCAGTATCAACAGCAAGCCGACGCTTTTATCAACCTTTGTCAACGACACCAAATCCAGCGTTGTCAAAGCAATTGACAAAAATATTTGCAAGCCTATGTCGCCTACTTTGTCGTTTTCGTTGGAATGAATTTCCTTTTTGAATACAAGCTCTTGCACGTTGCGAACAATCATTGCAATGATCATAGACAAAATGTAGCTTGGCAAATTTAAGTTTGGACTAATTAGGTGCAACAGCTTTGTAAAATACGGATACAAAATTTCGCTTACACCCATACAGATAAACAGCAAGATGACGGTGGACAAAACCTTGGCAAAGTGCAACGAGTTTTCGTCCTTTTCTTCATTGACAAAGCTGGATCGATTACCTGCCACGCCCTTTAGTTTTTTGTTAAACAACCTTTTTGCTACGGGACCACCTACAAGTCCTGCCATTACCAATCCTACCGTTGCTGCAGCATTGCCCAATGCATCTGCATAGGCTATGCCGTATTGCTCGGCGTAAACCGAGCCCCAAGCACTTGCCGTGCCGTTGCCTCCGGAAAATGGAATGGAGCCAACCAGCAAGCCAAGCTTGCCGTCCAAGCCCAATGCAGAAGAAATACCAACACCAACAAGGTTTTGCAAGGCTATCAAAACAGCGGCAACAATTACCATCAAA
>JAZQUN010000076.1:0-11860 GCA_045631385.1 Clostridia bacterium | reverse complement strand
GCAAAAAAGGAGAAAAGGGCAATGCGTAAAATATTTAGTGTACTATGTGTTGTAGTGTTGATCTTCAGTTTGCTTTTGGGGCTTGTAGGTTGTGGCGAGCAGGCCGACTTTGACACCTTGACGGTGTACAACTGGGCGGATTATATCTATGACTACGAAGAAGATTTCAAGGCGTACTACAAAGCGCAAACAGGCAGAGATATCGAAGTTACCTACGTTACCTTTGACACCAACGAAACAATGCTTACCAAGGTACTTAAGGGCGACAGCCAAGTAGACGTAATTTGCCCAAGCGAATACGCTATCCAAAAGCTTTTGGAAGCAAACATGTTGGAAAAACTTAACTACTTTACCGATAGCAGTTACCAAAACAGGCAATACGTCAACAGCGGTATCATCAGCAAGGTAAAGCAAGCCTTTGATGGCTTTACGGTATCAGGCGAGCCAGTTGACGTTACCGAGTACCTTGTTCCATATATGTACGGCACGCTTGGCATTTTGTACAACGTTGACGTAATGGAGCAAGCCGGCCTAACCGAAGATCAAATTTACAATGCAGGCTGGGGCGTGTTGTTTAATACCGATGCTAACGGCGACAAATTGTCTGCAGCACTAGACAACCGCATCTTTATGAAGGATAGCATGCGTGACAGCTACGTTGCAACCATCTGCTATTTGCACGAAAGGGGCAAGTTTGTAGGCACACCATACGAAAACGTTGCCATTGTAGACCTTATCAACACCGTTGACGAAACACTCGTTGGCATGGTAAAGGATACGCTAATTGCTCAAAAGGAAGTCTTGTATGGCTACGAAGTAGACTTTGGTAAAAACGACCTTATCGCTGGCACAGCCTACGTTGACCTTGCTTGGAGTGGCGACGCAATGTACGCCATCGAAGAAGCAGAAGAATACGGCGTAAATCTAAATTACTTTGCACCAGCATCGGGCGGTAACATCTGGTTTGACGGCTGGGTAATGCTTAAAAATGCTAAAAACAAACAAGCAGCCAAGCTTTTCATCGACTTTTTGAACAGTCCTGTAAGTGCAGCGCAAAACATATGCGAAATCGGTTACACGTCAGCAGTTGCACCCGAAGCTATCAAGGCTGATGCCGATGCTATGCAAGTGTTGTACGACTGCTACGAAGTGGATACCACAAGCGCAGAATCCATTGCCGAGTTTGACAGCTATTTCTTTACAGATATTCGCTATCCAGATGTCAACAGCTCAACACTGGGCGTAATGAAGGACTTTGGCGCAAACAACCACATGGTAGTAATGATGTGGGAAGGCGTACGCTCTACAGGTATTACAGCGTGGGCGCTACTAGGCTGGACAATGCTAGCCCTTGGCGTAGTAGTGGGCATCATTGCCGTTGTCTACGTCATTCGCGATTACAACAAAAAGTACGTCGTAATCAAAAAATAAACAAAGCAGAAGGGATGTTTCCAGCATCCCTTTGTTTTTAACAAGGAAAAGGTAAAAACTATGATAATCAAACCGTGTACGGCAGACCAAATTGAACAAGCAATGCAAATATTTGACGACGCCCGTGCATATATGCGTGCAAATGGCAATATGAGCCAATGGAGCAACGGCTATCCGTCCAAAGAAGTAATCTTGCAAGATATGTCGGCAAACAGGTTTTACGGCGTGTACGACGAAAACAAGCTTGTGTGCGTGTTTATGATGATGGTGGGCATTGATCCTAATTACAACGTAATCTACGACGGCAGTTGGCTAAACGACGAGCCTTATGCAGTAATCCACAGAATAGCAACCACCGTGCACGGCAAAGGCATTGCGGAAATGTGCTACGACTTTGCTTTGTCACATTGCCCCAATTTGCGCATTGATACCAGTAGCGAAAACTACCCAATGCAAAAATCCTTGTTGAAAAACGGTTTCAAGTTGTGCGGCGTTATTCACTTGGCAAACGGCGATCCAAGACTAGCCTATCACAAGACAATTTAAGCATAAAAAAATGACGAAACGCATTGTTTCGTCATTTTTGTTTTGTGTAATGTTGTTATTCGCTTCTCAACGCCTTGACTGGCTCTACCTTGGATGCAAATGCGGAAGGAATAAATCCGGCTAGCACCGTCAAAATGCAGCTAATAGCCACCAATACTGCCGCCGCAGTTGGAGCAAGTGCAGCAATGTTTACCGTCAATACGCCCTTTGCAACGCTGCGAAGAATGATGTTGGTTGGTATGCACAACAAGTAGGTAATAACAATACCGATAACGCCTGATGTCAAGCCTATCAAAAAGCTTTCGGCATTAAATACGTTGGCAACGTCCTTTTTGCTTGCGCCAAGGCTTCGCAATACGCCAATTTCCTTGGTACGCTCAATTACCGATGTGTAGGTGATGATGGCAATCATTACGCTGCTTACCACAAGCGAAATGGATGCAAACGCTACAAGTACGGCAGAAATGATATCAATCATTTGTCCCATTGATGACGAAAGCACTTCCGTTGCGTCGGAATAGATAATTTTGTTGGATTTGCCAGCATCTGTTTCGTTCCAGCCATCCAAAAAGGCAACAATTTCGTCTTTGCTGTCAAAGTCTTTTGGATAAATGTAAATAGCAGTAGGGATTTGGCTTGCACCAAATTGTTGCAAAACCATTTGGCCTACAAAGTTGCTGTCCGCATTTGTGTAGATAGCTTTTACGCCAAGCTCTACAATCATTTTAGGTGTTTTGTAATATACGCCCTTTTCGTAACGTTCGTTGTCAAATTGATAAAGTTCGTAGTACACAAAGCTATCCGTCTGAGCCTTGGCAATTTCGCTATCCTTGCTGTTTTCTAGATACATTTGAGTAAGCTCTGGCATGTAAAGTAATCCTGCCGAGTACAAAGCAAGTGGAGCATCTTCTTTTACACGGATAATACCCGATACAACCAACGTTTCGGTGTTGGCTGTGTCGTTGTATGCCGTTTCAAATTGCTGTTGTGTGGATATTTTCTTGTAGTTGTCCCCATCCTTTACAAAAAAGGCATCGTTGTAAACAAGCTTAAACTCTTTGCCAACAAGGCTGTCAAAGGAAATATCTTGATACTTGCCGTCCGTTTCTTGGTAGGTAATGCCAAGTGCCGCTAGTGTACTTGCGCTGATACGGTTTTGGCTGTCTACAACAATGGCAATTTCGTGAGCATTTGTAGGGTAGTGACCGTACAATTCGTCGTACTGACTAAGTACAAAATCCGTGTTGGTAAGGGCTTCTTGAAAGATAGACGTCGTGCCAATAAAAATGTTTAGCATGGATGACTCTACG
The DNA here is from genome assembly GCA_045631385.1 of Clostridia bacterium. Lineage (GTDB taxonomy): Bacteria > Bacillota > Clostridia > Christensenellales > CAG-314 > RGIG5495. The sequence continues at coordinate 8,573 of JAZQUN010000076.1, read as the reverse complement.
TCTTTTACCAGCACGTACTTGCCGTTAGCATCGGTAGTAAGCATGTTCAACTTGGTTGCATAGCTGTACTGTACGTCGTTGATAAGTCTATCGTCAGTTGGCAACGCCATTTGCTCGGTGTAAAAGTTGTTGATGTAGTTGTAGTAAGCGTCATCGATCATGTTGTAATGAACAAGTGCGCCAAGGTCTGCTTCGGGGTTGTACACGTGTACGTTGTTGTCATCCTTTGGGAAGCTTGGCAGTTTGTTACCTGTACTTTGCATCATTTGTTCGTACAAGGCATTGGTATCTGCCGCCATCTGACTGATGGTAATGGGGTATCCCGAAAGCGTGTCGCTTTGTAGCTTGTCAATGTAGTTGTTAAAGCCGTTGGATAGTGCAAGTACAAGCGCAACACCAATTATGCCAATACTACCGGCAAAGCTGGTCATCACCGTTCTGCCCTTTTTAGAAAGCAGATTTTTAAGCGAAAGTGATAGGCTTGTTACAAAGTTCATTTTCACCTTGCGTTTGCCCCTTTTACGCTTTGGAGTAGCAACCGCTTGTGATGGTTGCTCGTCAACTACAAAGGGGTTGCTGTCGCTAGTTACTTCGCCGTCACGCAAACGAATGATGCGAGTCGAGTACTGTTCGGCAAGTTCGCTGTTGTGCGTCACCATGATGACTAGGCGTGTCTTTGCAACTTCCTTCAACAAATCCATCACTTGCACACTTGTTACGCTGTCAAGCGCACCTGTAGGCTCGTCGGCAAGCACGATTTGTGGATTGTTTACCAAGGCACGTGCAAGTGCCACACGTTGCATTTGTCCGCCAGATAGTTGGTTAGGCTTTTTGTAAACTTCTGCGCCAAGTCCTACTTCTTCTAGAGCGGCAATGGCACGCTTACGGCGTTCTTCCTTGCTGATTCCCGACAGTGTCAATGCAAGCTCTACGTTTTCTACTACGCGTTGGTGCGGAATAAGGTTGTAGCTTTGAAACACAAACCCGATTTGCTCATTGCGATAGGCGTCCCATTGATGCTCAGAGTACTGCTTGGTGGATACTCCGTCAATTACTAGGTCACCAGTGGTGTAGTGGTCCAGCCCTCCAATGATGTTTAGCAGTGTTGTCTTGCCACAACCGGATGGGCCAAGGATGGAAACAAACTCGCTTTTTCTAAAGTCAAGTGTAACGTCCTTTAGAGCGTGTACCGTCAAATCTTTATTTACTTGGTAGTCTTTTACGATGTTTTTTAGTTGTAACATGTTTGGTCTCCAAATAGGTGTAATATATATTGTAATATATTGTAGTTCTTTAATCTTAACAAATCCTTAAACAAAAATCAAGATCTAATTTTTGTCGTAGTCAAACTCCACGGGACTGGTAAAGCACAACTGCTCGTTGGTGTGCGGGTGGACAAACTCTAACTTGTGCATATGCAAGCACAGGCGTGAGTGTTTGCTTCCGCCGTACAAAGTGTCGCCAACTATTGGGTGTCCGATACTGCACAAATGCGCGCGAAGTTGGTGTGTACGGCCTGTAATGGCGTTTAGCTGTACCAAAGTGGTGTTGGAGTAATTTGCTAGTACGGTGTACTGTGTCAAGGCACTTTTGCCGTTGGTATCTAGCTCCGTCAAGCCGTTGTCGTTGTTGTGAGTAAGCGGAGCATCAATTTGTCCACTGCCACACAAAACGCCGTCAACAAGTGCAACGTAAGTCTTGCTGATGGCAGAGCTTTTCAGCATATTGACAAGGCAATCCTTGGTCAAGCTGTTGGTTGCACCCAGTACGATACCGCTTGTTTGCTTGTCTAGTCGTGTTGCAACGTGCAGTGTAAAGGGCAAGCCCGCCTTGTCAAAGTGATGCTTCAAGGCATTGCCAAGCGTGTTGGTTTGGTGTGCTCTGTCGGGGTGAGACGGTATGCCGTGAGGCTTTTCTACCACGTACAAGTACTCGTCTTGGTGGTACACGCAAAGCGGCATATTCCACGGCGTAAGTTGGCTTGGCTCTTCGTAAAAGGTAAAGGTCAACTTGTCGCCAGCCTTCAGGGTGTAGCGAACGTCTTGCCTATTGCCGTTGACACTAATTCCGTCAAAGTCGTAAGTAAACTTAAGTACGGCAAGGTGGCGTGTGGAGTAATTTAGATACTCCTTGCAAAACTGCTTGATAGTCCAGCCGTCATGTTCAGTTGTGATAGTGTAGGTTTGTTTCATGCAACTATTGTAAAACAAAACAAAAATTTTGGCAACAAAAAAAGGCTGACCGAAGTCAGCCTTTGTGTTTTGTGTGTTGATTGTATTAGGTCAACAAGAATGTTGCAAGGAAGAATGCGGAAAGTACCCATGTAGCAACAGAGATTTCCTTAACTCTGCCTGTGCAAAGTTTAACAAGTACGAATGTCAAGATACCAAGACCGATACCTGTAGAAATACCGTAACCAAGTGCCATGATGATAAATGTCATGAAACCTGTGATAGCTTCTGCTGGATCGTTCCAGTCAATCTTTGTAACGGAACTCATCATCAATACGCCAACCCAGATAAGTGCTGTAGCTGTAGCGCAGCTTGGGATAAGTTGAGCAATTGGGCTTAGGAACATTGCAAGGATGAAGCATACACCTGTTACAAATGCTGTCAAACCAGTTTTACCACCTGCAGCAACACCAGCAGAAGATTCTACGAATGTTGTAACTGTGGATGTACCAGCCATAGCGCCTGCACATGTTGCGATAGCGTCTGCAAGCATGCATTTTTCCATGTTAAGTGGTTTGCCTTCGTTGTCCAAAAGGTTACCTTTAGCGCATGCGCCGTAAAGTGTACCGATTGTGTCAAACATGTCAAGCATGCAAAGAGATAGAGATGTTGTAAGAAGTAGAACAACCAAAGAACCTCTTGTTGCGCCTTCTACAGCAAAGAAACCATCAAAGTTGAAACCTTCGGTAAATACTTTACCCATAGCGTCTTTACCCCAAGCGCCAAATGCATCAAATGGGTTGGATAGAGAAACGCCTTTGAAAAGACCGATAGCTGCTTCGTTGCCCATAGCTGCAGCAACACCAGAAACAGCGTAGTAAAGAGCAGCAGAACCTAGGATACCCCAAAGAACAGCGCCTTTTACGTTTTTCTTGGAAAGAACTGCAATAGCAATTACGCCAACAAGAGCGATTGCTGGTGGCAACATTGCGTATGCGTTACCGTTTAGAAGGTTGAAGGATACAAATGTTACCAATGTAGCATCATCATTTACGATAACGCCAGCATTTTGCATACCGATGAAAGCAATAAACAAACCGATACCAACAGGGATAGCGTGTCTAACTGCAACAGGGATAGCCTTGAAGATCTTTGTGCGAAGACCTGTAACTGTCAAAAGCAAGAAGATTACACCTTCAAGAAGTGTAAATACCATGCAGTTAGCGTATGTCAAACCTGTTGTTTTGCTTACCAAAGAGAAGCAGATGAAAGCATTGATACCCATACCGGATGCTTGAGCCAAAGGCATTTTAGCCAAGAAAGCCATAAGCATTGTACCAACGATAGCACCAATTGCTGTTGCAATGTAAGCAGCACCAAATGGGTTTTCGCCGCCGATAACTACAGAGAACATGTCTGCGTTGACGATAAGAATGTAAACCATTGCCATAAATGTTGTGATGCCGGCAACAATTTCCGCTCTTACGGTCGTGTTGTTTTCTTTAATTCTAAAGAACTTTAACATTTTTTTTCCTCCCGAAAAAATTTTATTTTTTGTTTTGTCTTTTGTCCTACAAAAAATACAGCCCCAAAGTGTAGTGTAATCACTTTAGGGCGCAAAATCAGTAGGTATTTAGGCAGCATAGAGAAACGCTTGGCATAAACGTTGCAAAATTTGTATCAAGTTTTACAAGAATAAGCGTTTGCATTACTCCACCCTTTCCTATAAAAAAAAGATACACCTATTTTATCATTTTTGAACCTACAAGTCAATACTTTTTTCCCAAATTTTGTAAAATTTATGTAATTTTTCGTGGCAAAATTTAGTGGCAAATTGTCTGTAGTATATTGACTTTAATGGTCGGTTGGTGTAAAATAGTTATGTTGTATTAAATCAAGGAGACTCGCTATGAAATTTTTACCTGTAGACATCAAAGGATATCTTGCACAATTACCAATTTTGCCATTGCCAAGTGGTATCAACATTGCATTTTTCAACTTGCACGGCAACAGCGAAATGACCGAGCATTGTGGCAAGGAACTAGCAAAGCTAGTTGCTGACTGTGACGTTTTGATTACTGCCGAAAGCAAAGGGCTTCAACTTACTCACGTAATGGCTCGCGAACTAGGTCACAAATTGTATGCCGTTGCACGCAAAAGCAAAAAACTTTACATGCAAGACGGTTACGAAGTAGAAATCAAATCCAGCATCACAACTGGACAAGTGCAAAAGATGTACATTTCTCGTCACGATGCCGAGCTTATCAAGGGCAAAAAGGTTGGTATCATCGACGACGTAGTATCCACAGGTGCAAGCTTGGAAGGACTAGAAGCCCTTGTAAACGTTTGTGGTGGTATCATTCACAAAAAGGCGTTTGTTCTTGCCGAAGGCGATGCAGCTAGACGCGATGACATCGTGTATTTGGCAGAAATCCCATTGTTGTAACTAATCTAAATAAACATGCAGTCAAACACACCCGAAATGGGTGTGTTTTTTTGCAAAAAAAAGTTGAAAAAATGTAAAAATTGGGTATTGCATATACTAGTTAGTATATGATATAATGAAGTCAAGCCAAGACATTTAATTGTCCTAGCAAATAAACAGCAAGGAGAATTACGCATGAAAAAACTATTATCACTGTTCATTGTGCTTGTGATGGTAATTACTGTGTTGACAGGTTGTGGCAAAGTAGCCACCGGGACCGACCTAGCAAAGCTGATGCTTGCCAATCAAAGACTCAATGCGCAACTTCTCAAAAACGACGGAAACATTTTTGAATCAGGTGCCGAAACGTTGCGCAACGTGGCAAATTACACAAAGTCGACGCTAAATCAAGACAGCACTTTGGTGGCAAGCACCGACGTTCATTACGGCTTAATGGGAGACAAAGGTGGTAAGTTGGAAGTAACCGATGGCACAACCTTTACCTGGAGCGAGTTTGAAGAAACCAGCAACATGGTAAGCTACATAGATTCCTACGCCAAAAACATCATTGCATCTGCCGAGCGTGGTGCACAAATGATAGAAAACTTCAAGAAAAAGGTATCTATTGTAGACCAATGGGTAAGGGCAGGACGCTCACAATTTTTGTTGCACGTCGAAGAAAACTCCGAAACACTAATCGAAAAGAGTGGCAACCAAGTAGATGTTTGCCAACGCACTCGCAACGAAAATGGCGACGACGTGTATCAAGTGTACGTCAGCAGCAACTTTGCAACAACCCACATGACCTACATCAAGGGCAAGCATTTGGAACTATCCATGTTGTCCAATGGCGACGGATCTTGCATCAACATCATTGCAACCAACGACAAGGGCTATTGGGAAGCGGGCACCTTTGATTACATATCCGACCGTGACGGCGATGCTGGCAACGCATACGGCTACAACATTGGCTACATTGTAATGAAAGATGATCTTTGTTACACATTTATGACTGCGATCGATTCGTTTGACGATGGTGGAGTAAGGATGGATGCCAACCAAATTGATATTGTAAGCGCGGATAACAAAACGGATATATTTAGCATTACCAATGACGAAATGTGCGCAACGGTATTGTTGAAGTTTTCTGGATTTAATGGTATCGACAACGTTACTATCACCGTTTCGCCCGACGAAATTGGCACAGATGCTGGTTGGACAGAGCAAGGCGACAAGGTGAGATTTTTTGAAGAAGAGTACGCAGTGCTAGACGTCAGCGACACGGCTGTTATCAATTTGGTAAGCGGTACTCAACTGAAAGTTGGTCAAACTTACGCGGACGGCAAAGTGGAGGTGGGCTCTTTCCACGTAGGACATGGTGCGGAAGGATACACAGGCTACGTAACTTTGCGTTTGGAAGGCAACAGTTATCAACAACGCATGGCTGCTCTTTTGACTTTCTTTTCACTAACAGGTTTGCAATGCAGACGTGACGTTGAGCCATTGATGGAAAACGTTTTGGTTGCCTACGACGAAAAGCAATCGGTTGTAGACAACTTTGTGTGGAAAGGACACAAAACAAACAGCCTTTCCGAGCTAGATGCTGCAATGGACGTAGTGCGCAGTGATATCAACGAATTTGACGCACTTTATCAAAGCTACAAAGATGCACCCGTTGTATCGTCCAAAGCATACAGCAAAAACTACCAAGATATGGACTTTGCAAAAGTAGAAGATTTGACGTCAACTGGTGTGGTTGTAGACGGCAGACAAGTAAGCGTAGAAAGTATTTCGCTAAAAGCAACCGACTCCATGCTAGTAATGGCAGAAGAAACCTACAAAGTAGGCATTGCTTTGGCAAACGCAAATGGACTTGTCCACGTGGATACCCAGGCAGTTGCTGTTGCTCCAAACGGCAGTACTGCAAGCGTATCTGCACAAAACGTTTCATTTGAACTGCCTGTGCTTGCTAGTGGCAACTACAATCTTGTTGCTTACGTTTGCACGGCAGACGGTATCCGTATTTCAGAATACAAGGTTGTTGCAATCAACAGTGCAACACAAGGCAACGTTACTGTAGGAAACGTGCAAATTTCTACCGATGCTTCCCAAAACGTAGTAATTTATCAAGGCACAATTGATGCCAAAATCACTTTGGCGTTTGCAACAGCTCCAACCTTTGAGCAATTCTACGGCAAAGTAACCGAGTTTGCTAGCGTTTACGGCGTGTTGTCAACCAAAGTAGAGCAACTTGTAGACGGCAATTACAAGGCTCTTTCGGGCACCGAAACGGCAATTGCTAGTGGTACCTACCGTGTGGCATACAAGGTTGTAAACGGAAACAACTCCAAGCAAGGCTACGTATACGTAGAAGTTAAGTAAATGTAAATCAAGACGCTCGCAAGTGCGGGCGTCCTTTTTTTTGTACTAATAATTTTTATATGGTTGAAAAATACTTTATTTTGTGATACAATTACTTTATGGCTAAAACACCGATCAACGATATGCTAACTAAATATGGCAACGCAAATGCAATTCGCTTGCACATGCCAGCGCACAAAGGTGTGGTAGATGGCTGGGAACGTGACGTTACCGAGCTATCCTTTACCGATGATTTGCGTAATCCGCAAGGCGTAATTGCCGCATCGCAAAAGTTGTATGCCAGCAAAGTGGGTGCAAAGCATTGCCACTATCTTGTCAACGGTAGCACGGCAGGTTTGCTTGCTATGTCAAGTTGTGTAAACAAATGCGCTTTGGTAGAAAGCAGTTGTCACGTATCGCTTACAAACGGACTCAGGTTGTTTGACAAAGATTACGTCGTTGCAGATACTATTGTGGCAGAAGACATCCCACAGCCGCTTACTTTAGAGCAAATCAAGGTTGCATTGCAACAAAACCCACAAATTGATACGGTGTTTGTTACTAGTCCCAATTACTTTGGGCAAACGGCAGATCTTAAGGAAATCTACAAGTTTTTGAAAAAGCGCAGCGTCAAGTTGTTTGTAGATTCCGCCCACGGAGCGCACTTTGGCTTTAGTCCATTGTTGCCAAGCAACGCTTGTAAGTATTGCGACGCAACGGTGCAGTCTACACACAAGACGTTGGGGTCACTTACTCAAACGGCAGTGCTGCTTGCAAATGACGACAAATTGTCTCGCGCACTTAAAGATGCGCTAAATATGGTAACTACAACGTCGCCAAGCTTTTTGCTTATTGCCAGCATCGAAAGGGCAATGGACTGGATGGCGCAAAACGGCAAAGCACGTTACCAAAATTTACTCAAAGAAGTAGAGCGCTTTACTGTCAACGCAAGTCAAGCGGGCTGGAAGGTAGTTCCAACCGATGACTTTACAAGGCTGGTTATTGATTGTCACAGCAAAGGCTACAACGGTAAGGCGGTATATACCGAACTGGAAAAGAATGGCGTATTTTGCGAGTTTGCCACCGACCGTTACGTCGTTGCAATTTTGTCGGCGTATGACGACGGCATGGCACTAGACGTGTTGTTTAGCGCACTCAACAAGGTGTGCAAGCCACAAATACTCACGGAGTTCAACTACGTTGAGCGTTGTTTTGAAAACTAATTACGGAGAACATATGAAAAACTTTATTACAATTGAAGGTTGCGATGGTGTAGGCAAAACATTTCAAACAAATCTACTCAAACAATACTGTGCTCAAAACGGCTACGACGTAGTATTCACTCGCGAGCCAGGTGGCAGCGAAATTGCCGAAAAAATCCGCAACATCATTTTGGACGTAAAAAATCAAGGCATGGACGACCTTTGCGAAGCATTTTTGTACGCATCAGCACGCATCCAACACCTAAAAGATATTGTCAAGCCAGCACTAGAGCAAGGCAAGGTTGTATTTTGCGATCGCTTTATTCACTCGTCTTACGCTTACCAAGGCTTTGGACGTGGAATTGATTTGGATACTATCGTACACCTAAACGAGCTAGCTATTGGACAGTACAC
>JAZQUN010000075.1:0-1804 GCA_045631385.1 Clostridia bacterium | reverse complement strand
ATTTCGTCAAACTCCACTTGGTACTTGTTTGCCGTAAATGCAACGTAGTTTGCTAGCACGTCTAATATGCCAGCATGCCCACCAAACTTGATTTGGTAAATCAGTTTTACAAAATCGCCTTCGTAACAAAAGGGCGAATACGCTTTGTCAAAGTAGACGGTATCAAAGTTGCAGTTGGCACAAAAGCTTTGGGTGGGAGCAATTTTTGTTCCACAGCGCAAGCAGGTGTGTCCGTTGTTGAATATCACCTTGGCTATACAACCATCGCAAAAGCCTGTTGCGTTGTCGAAAATATCTCTGCCACAAAGCAGACACTTGTTTTCCGTCATTGCCGTGAGCTTGGCTAATTTGTGAAATAGTTTAGTCATAGTCGTTTGCAAAAAACCTGTCGTAGCGAAGTTTTTCGTCTTGTAAAAACTTGCGTAACAGCGTTGTACGTGCTGCTACGTAGTTGTTGTGAATCATCATTGCCAGTATCTTTTTGCTACCCACAAGCACCACTACCTTTTTGGCTCGTGTGATGGCTGTGTACAGCAAATTTCGGTTGATGATGGTTGGCGGGCCGTTTAGCAAAGGTACTACTACCACGTCAAACTCGCTACCTTGACTTTTGTGTACCGTAATGGCATAGGCAAGCTGAAGGTTTTGCAAATCGTTGTTGGAGTAGTACGCCACCCTGCCGTCGTCAAAGGTGACGTAGCACGAGCCTGTAAACTTGTCGATTTGCGTAACAAAACCGATGTCGCCGTTAAACACGCCTTGACCTTCTTCTACTGCGCCGTTTGGCAGCGACTTGGTGTAGGTAAGTTCGTAGTTGTTTACCGTTTGCATAACCCTGTCACCTTGACGGAAAGTCGTCTTGCCATAGGTTACTTCGCCTTTGCGGTAGTCAAATGGATTAAGTTTGTTTTGCAGTTGGTTGTTTAGGTTTTCTACACCTGCAACGCCACTTTTTAACGCGCCCATTACTTGAATATCAAACGGGGATACGCCTGTAAAGCTTGGCAAACGAGTGGATACAAGTTGCACAACGGTGTTTGCCACGTCGGTAAAGTCATCTTTGATAGTGAAGAAAAAGTCCTTGCTGGAGTTGTTGATTTCCGGCATTTTGCCACTGTTGATTAGGTGGGCGTTGTGGGCAATCAAACTATCTTCGCCTTGGCGATAGATGTACGTTAGGTACTTGACGTCAAAGCAACGGCTTTTGATAACGTCGGCAAGCACGTTGCCTGCACCTACGCTTGGCAGTTGATCCTTGTCGCCAACTAGTACCACTCTTACGCCGTCTTCCAGCGCCCTAAGCAAACTGTACATGATGGAAACGTCCACCATGGATACTTCGTCCACCACCACAACGTCGCAATGTAGTTGGTTGTTTTGGTTGTACTTAAAGTTCATTTTGCCGTCGCTAAACTCATAGCCAAGCAAACGGTGGATTGTCTTGGCATCCTTGCCGGTGCTTTGTGCAAGGCGTTTGGCAGCACGGCCGGTTGGAGCGCAAAACTCTACCACAAGCCCTGCGTTGTCAAAGATTTGACCTATGCACTTGATAATGGTTGTTTTGCCTGTACCTGGTCCACCTGTAATGACGGTCACACCGTTGACAACAGCCGAGCGTACGGCAGATAGTTGTCCTTCGTGGAAGGTAAACTTGTTGACTGTTTGAAACTGCTCGATAAGTCTGTCTGCATCCAGCATTACTGGTCGTGCCTGACGGTTGATTTTGAGCAGATTGGTTGCGATGGAGTGCTCCAAGGCGTAAAACTTGACAAGGGCAATGCATTGAACACCATCCACTTCGAAC
>JAZQUN010000074.1:0-8387 GCA_045631385.1 Clostridia bacterium | reverse complement strand
TATCCGTTTTGTCCATCTTGTTCATAGCAACAATGATGGAAACTTCTGCTGCTTTTGCGTGGTTGATAGCTTCGATGGTTTGTGGCATTACACCGTCATCGGCAGCAACTACGATAATTGCAACGTCGGTAATTTTAGCACCACGGGCACGCATAGATGTAAACGCTGCGTGACCAGGAGTATCGATAAATGTAATGGATTCGCCGTTGATAGATACTGTGTACGCACCAATGTGTTGAGTAATACCACCAGCTTCGCCACTTTGAACACGGGTGTTTCTGATAGCATCTAGCAAGCTTGTTTTACCGTGGTCAACGTGACCCATAACAGTAACAATAGGTGGACGCTTTGTTGTATCTTCCAAGCCGTCGTCTTCAAATGCTTCAGCAATGATTTCTTCTGCAGATTTTTCAGCCTTTAGTTCCAATGTGATATCGTACAAACCAGCAATGTATGCAGCGTAATCAAAGTCGATAGAGTCGTTAATTGTCTTAAAGATGCTTTCCTTAAACAATTGCTTGATGATTTCAGATACAGATACACCGATTTTTTCGGACAAAACCTTAATTGGGACTTCGGATGTTGTAACAACAGCATTAGTAATTTTTGGTGCTTGAACAACAACCTTTTCTGTCTTTTTAGGTGTTTTTGCACGTCTAACTACCTTATCCTCATCGTAATCAGCATTATCAAAGTTTTTGGTAATAAGACTCTTTTTACTTGGAGCACGCTTTTCATCGTGTTTTTCATGAGTTTTATTCTTGTTACCAAAAGATTTTTGTTCGCCTTGCTTTGTTGGGATTGCTGGAGCAACAAAAGCTTGCGCTGGCGCTGGCTTTTTAGGCGCAACTTGGCGTTGAGCATTATTATTGTTTCCTTCACCCTTATCAAAGCGTTGTTTATTTTGTTGTGCTGGTCTGTCACCTTTACTTTGTTCTGGTCTGCCACCGTTTCTGCGATCGCCACCTTGACCTTGTTGAGAAGGACGTGGTTGAGCAGGCTTTTTGTTAGCATTTGGATCAAAGAACTTTCTTACTTGAACGTTACCTTTGTCGTCCGTGTAAGTCTTTTCAACGCGACCATTTTCCTTTGTAGCAGTAACAACAGCAACAGCAGGCTTGTTTTCCTTTGCCTTTGGCGCTTCTTTTGTTACAGGTTTTTCAGCAGGCTTGCTTTCCTTTTCTGCCTTAATAGGCTTTTCCACCTTTTCAACAGCTTTTTCAACAGTTTCAACCTTAGCTTCTACTTTAGTTTCTGCCTTTGGCTCAACGTTCGTTTTCACTACTGGTTTTGTTTCAACAGCCTTTTCTTCCACAGGCTTAACAGGAGCAACAGGCTCTGCCTTAACTACAGGAGCAGTCAAAAATGCTTCACGCTGACTAATTTCAGCTTGAATTGAGCTAATCTTATTACGCAAAGAATTCAATGTGCCTTGCACTTTCTCCAAAGCAACTAAAGTATTTTTAGCGTTTTTGATGTTTTCTTGTGTGTTTTTTGTTTGTTTTGTTGTCTGATTTGCCACAATTACCCTCCAAGACGTTTTACAGCAAATTTTCTTTTATAGCTTCGGCAAGTTGCTTGTCACATATTGCCAACACTTTACAATTTCGTTTCAATGTTTCTTCCAGTCCAGCCAAGGTTGCCACCGTACAGTTTCGCTTTTCACCTTCGGCACAGGCCTTTTTCAATGAGTTTTCGGCAAGATTGTCACTACAAAGTATCAAATGCACCTTTTTTCTGTACATTTCTATAGTATCTAGACCAAAAACTACCGCGCCCTTTCTAACGGAAAAACCAATATAAGCACTTATTTTAGGATTCAAAAGTTTTCTCCATTTGTTCTACAAGGTGCTCATCAACAACAAACCCGTGTTGTTTGGCAAAACCCTTGTTTTTAACCGCACGCATTATGCAGTCAGAGTTTTTGCAAAAGTACACTCCACGAGACTGCGCTTTGTGATTAGAGTCAACCACAGGCTTACCATCCTGCAACACAACTCTTATCAAAAGACTCTTGTCTTTCATTTGTCGACAGCCAACGCACATGCGTTGTGGAGCTTTTGTCAAATTATTCAACATCTTCTGCTACCGCTTCTTCATCAAACATACCGCTTTGCATTGCAGCAGAGTAAGACTTAACGTCAATTTTCCAACCAGTAAGTCTTGCAGCAAGACGAGCATTTTGACCTTCCTTACCGATAGCCAACGAAAGCTTTTCATCCGGAACAATAACCTTTGCTTCCTTGTTAGCTTCGTCTGCTTGAACAATAAGAACCTTTGCAGGAGACAAAGAGCGAGCGATAAAGTCCAAAATATCATTGCTCCATGGAATAATATCAATCTTTTCGCCAGCGATTTCGGATACGATAGCGTTTACACGAACACCCTTGTTACCAACGCATGCACCAACAGCATCGATATCTGGATCTGTAGAGTAAACAGCCATCTTTGTACGGAAGCCAGGTTCACGAACGATAGATTTGATTTGTACAATTTCTGCACGGATTTCTGGAACTTCAGATTCAAACAAGCGTTTGATAAACATGTAATTAGCTCTGCTCAAAACAACTTGTGTGCCGTTAGATCCATCTCTTACGCGCTTAACCAAAACCTTAATTCTGTCGCCAGCACGGAATTTTTCGCCAGGGATTTGTTCATTTGGAGACAAAATGCCTTCCATTTGATTTTTACCAATTTCTACAAAAATTGTGCCATCTTCCTTAACGCGAGATACAACGCCAACAAGCAATTCGTTTTCCTTATCAGCATATTTGCTGTATGTGATGTCACGTTCTACTTGGTGCAAGCTGTTTTTAAGTACTTGAACAGCATTTTGAGCAGCAATACGACCAAAGATTTTTGTATCTACTGGACGCAAAACTTCGTCGCCAATCTTGTAGGACTTTTTGATAGTTTTTGCTTCTTCAAGAGAAATTTCACTTTCCGGTGTAACAACTTCTTCAACAACCGTTTTGCATGTAAAAATTTCGATTTTTGCTTTTTCAGCATTTAGCTTAACCAAGATGTTAGATGCTTCACCATAGTGACGCTTGTAAGCAATGGAAATAGCTGTTTGCAATGAATTGATAAATACATCCTTGCTAATACCTTTTTCTCTTTCCAAATCTTCTAATGCTGCAAAAAAATCTTTATTTGTCATTGTTTTTCCTCCAACGGATTTATGTTAAAATTCAATCACAGGCTCAATATGTGCCGTGCTTTTTTTGTCAAATGTAATTTGTTGCTTTTTATCTGTTTCGATAGTGAAGCACTCTTCATCGTACGCTACCAAAACACCTTCGTATTTTTTATTTTTGCTTTCATCTGCTTTGTACAACTTAACAGATATTTTCTTGTTCATATTACGCTTAAAGTCGCGTTCCGTCTTCAATGGGCGGTCAATACCAAGCGAAGAAACGTTTAGCGTATATTGAACTGCGATTGGATCTAGTTCGTCAAGCGGCGCATCGATAGCACGGTGCAGCTTTTCACAGTCGTCAATGGTAACACCGCCTTCCTTGTCGATAAAGATAGTAAGGTGCATACCATCAAACTTTTTAGCATATTCAACTTCTACGACTTCCAAGCCAAATCCTTCAGCAATAGGTGTTACAAGTTGAGCCACTTGTTCGGTTACTTTTGCCATAGTTTACTCCTTAAATTAAGTTGAGAGTGGAGAAAATCTCCACTCTCATCATCAATCAGATAAGATATTGTGATATTATTATATCACACTTAATAATCGATGACAAGCGAATTAAAAAATAATTTACACTAATTTTTGCCCAATTTAGCAAGAATCTCAATACATTTTGCCGAAACTGCTGTTTTTTGGATGACGTCAAAGGCTTTTGGCGGCTCAACGTTAAGCTTTTTGGCTACGTCTTCAAGTTTAGAGCAATTAGGTTTGTTTTTGTTTGTTAGCTCAAACAAATTGCTAAACAAATCGTTCAGCTTGCACAAATCGTTTTCAAATTTGTAACCAGCAGGCATTGAGTAATAGTTGAAAAAGTTAATAATTTTGTCCACTTCCATACCAACCAATGTAGAGCCATAAGTAAATTTATAAATATCAGCAACAACTTCAGTAAGTGTAGGGAAATAAACAAGCTTGTCCCAAGAAATGTTGTAGCACTGCCTCATTTCCGGATCGATTTCTTTAAGTTCTGGGTTTATTACGGTATCAAGCGTTTCCACAATTTCGCCGTCAACCATCTTAATTGCGCTGATTTGCACAATTTTATCTGTCAAGTAATTGTATCCTGTAGAAACAACGTTTAGCACCACGTATGAGCCTTGAACAAGATAGTTTACACCATTTTCCGCGCTTTGCTCAAAGCCAATTTGCTCGTACTTAGATATTTTTCTTGGTGCAACTACTATGTAGTTTTCTGGAACTGGGCGCAAATAAATTGGTTGCTCCTCTTGTGACAAAATGCGGCATTTACTCAAATTGTAAACTTGCATTTCTAGTCTGGACGAAAACTCACTAAACACAACCTTGCCGTCCAAAACGACTTCGGTGTTGTCGTACAACTCTAATAGTTGCTTATGTAGTTTTTCGTTATGCAAACGATTAGCTCTAGATACCGTTTGTACTTCTTCGTCAGTTTTGCCCGTAGTATCCTTAATAACTTCTACGTCGGTCACCTTATACTTGACAAACATAATGCAGTCTATCACGCCAGAGTTATCAGTCAACTTAAACTTGCAAATGTACAAATTAGGGTTATTTTTTGACTGTTTGATGCTCTTTTCGGAAATTTTACCGCAAATTGTAGCCAAAGTCTTTGGATCTCGTATGTCAATGATGTATCCAGGCGCAACATCAACCTTTTTACCGATGTACTTAACAACGTCTGACACGGCAAATTTTCTAATCGGCTTGTTAAGTTGCTTACTGATAGCAAGTTGAACTAGTTTTTCTTGATCTTTAACTAGTTTATCCAAATCAACTGGAACAGCCGATTTTTGTAGTTGTACGTTTACTTTGTAACAAGAGTATGTCTCAAAAAAATCGCAAAAATCCTTTGCAACTTTTTCGTCTACGGCAAGATTATACAAAAAGTCCTGCAAAACAAGTTTAACATCAAAAGAACGTACACCAGTTTTGCTAACTTGCACTTCTGTAAGCTTAAGTCCGACAAAAAAAGCGAATCTTTCTTTAATTTTTTCGTAGAAAAACTTTTGCATTGAGATCTCGTTAAAAACGTCTGCTTGCAAAACTGTAGTGCAGAAAAAGTTTGTTGGAGCACAACTTTTTACCACGGCAAAAATACCGCTTCTATCCGCGCTAGACAAAATAGTCGTATCCGGATAAGAAACGATGCAATTGATTTTTTTGTTAGATTTGTTTACAACAATTTCTCTAACACGCAAATCAGGATATTGTGGAAATTTTTCTTTAAGCTTTGCTAAAATCAAATTTTATCTCCATTACTTGACAAGCAAGTCAATTTCTTTGTAAAACTCTTGCAAGGCAACGTCTTCATCAACAATTTTATACACTTTACCTTGCTTAAAAAATGCAAACTTGCCGTTTGCACCCGCCATACCTATATCAGCATCAGCGCACTCACCAGGCCCATTTACTTCACAGCCCATCACTGCAATTTTAAGACGTTTTGGGATGTCTTTTACCCTATCGTAGACCTGTTTAGCAACGCCTTCTAAATCCACGGAGCAACGCCCACATTTTGGACAGGATACAAACTCAACTCCGTTAGACAAACCTATTGATGACAAAATTTGCTTTGCCGAAACTATCTCATCAACAGGGTTTGCAGTAGCGGAAACACGAATAGTATCGCCAATACCATCCAACAGCAACGAACCAATACCAACAGCATTTTTGATTAAAGCTTGCGGATATGGTCCTGCTTCCGTTACGCCCAAATGCAAAGGATACTCAAACTCACGTGATACAAGTCTGTTTACAGCAACAGTTTCTGCAACTGAAGACGATTTCATCGAGAGTACAAGGTTGTCAAAGCCGTTAGTTTCAAACAAGTCGACGTAGTCACGCAAATTTGCAACCATCGCATCAACCTTAGTAGGATATTTGCACAAATATTCTTTACCGACCGAACCGCCATTTACACCAATACGTATGGGGACATTATGCAATTTAGCACATGAAATAATCTCTTTTATGCCATGTGGAGCAATATTGCCTGGATTGATTCGTATTTTGTCCGCACCGCTCTCAATAGACGCTACTGCAAGTTTGTAATCAAAGTGAATATCGGCAACTATTGGCAAATCTACACGATCTTTTATTGCAACAATACTATTTGCGCATTGCATACTTTTTACAGCAACACGAACGATATCGCAACCTGCATTTTGCAGCTGCAATATTTGATCAACAACGGCATCAACATCGGTTGTTGGCACGTTTGTCATAGATTGGATAGCAATTTTGTTGCCAACACCAATAGCAATATTACCAATTTTTACTGTCTTAGTCATACTACAATTTAATTAAATCTATCATTATAACAAAAAGCATCAACAACACAAGACCAACTGTATTTATGACAGCTTGAAGCTTGTGGTTAATAGGCTTTTTGCGTATAGCTTCTATCAAAACAAATATTATCTGACAACCGTCCAATGCTGGGAATGGGAGCAGGTTGAATACTGCAAGGTTTACAGATATCATCACTATCATTGACAAAACGTTTGCAAATCCAGTTGCAACAACTTGGCTAGCAACCGAAATGGTTGTCAAAGGACCGCCCATGTCTGATAGCCCAACAGCTCCAGTAATCATACCGCCCAACGTTGACAAAATAAACCAAGCAATATGCAAACAATATGGAACGCTTCTAGCAAGCGACTCTGCAAAGGTATACTTCATCTTATCAAATGAGGCAGTTATGCCCAGTCCCTTGTATGACGATTCGCTTGTTGTAATGTCATTGTTGTAAAAGCTATCCTTTACAAAATTGCTAAAGGTAACAAACTCACCACTAGACGTAACAATTTCCAAGTTGACAGTATCGCCTGACTGCAGCAAAATTTGTTCTAGTGCACCTTCGCCTTCCACTATCACACCATCAATTTTATAAATGACGTCACCAGGGGATAGTACATGTTTACCATCATCACTAATGCAATTCAATGTCTTTGCAGTAATTGATGTAGTAACGTAAGTATGCAATTTTAAGCCAGTCAATTCAACTTCTTTACCATTTCTGATAACCGTTAGATCAAACTCATCGTTTTTGATATATGACGAAAAGTTGGTAGCTAGATAGATAGGCTTACCATCCACCTTATACAAAATATCGCCTTCTTCAAGCACGTGATTTTCCACAACGGCGTAATCATAAACATGACGGACAACTTTTACAGTATCTCCAAAGCAAGAAAAAACAACTACAGCTATCAAAACAGCCGAAACAAAGTTGAAAAATGCTCCAGAAAACAAAACAACTATGCGTTTCCATGGCTTTTGCTTGTTGAATGAGTTAGGATTTTCTCCTTCTTCTTTTTCACCTTCAAACGCGCAAAAACCACCAAGCGGTACAGCTCGTAAGGAAACAACTTCGCCCGACTTGGTTTTTCTAGAAAAAATCTTTGGACCCATACCAATAGCAAATTCGTTAATCCTAAATTTAAGCAACTTACCTGCAGTGTAGTGTCCCAATTCGTGTATAGTAATCATAAAGAGCAAAACAATTACCGCAAGAAAAATGTTTTTGATTTGCGAAAATTGAAATGCAAAAGCAATGTTATTTAACAATTAAATTCTCCAAATATTTTATAGTTTGTTCACGAATAAGACCATCCATTTCCTTTACGGAATCCAAATTGTAGTCTTTTGTAGAAACAAACACTTCGTAGTTATCAATAAAATGTCTTACAGTATCGTAAATTGACAAAAACTGCAATTTACCCTGCAAAAAATAGTCAACACAAACATCATTGCATGCGTTCATAACAACAGCACACAAAGGATGTTTGTAGTAAATTTCATGTCCGAGTTTAGCACATGGGAAAGTATCCAAATCAACGTTATAAAAACTTAAATTTGCAATTTGCGTCAAATCAAGCGGTCTAACGTCACAATTTTGTCTATCAGGATAGGTCAAAGCATATTGAATTGGCAATTTCATGCTTGGTTGCGATAGCTGAGCCAACGTGCTGTTATCTTCAAATTGCACTAACGAATGCACAATGCTTTGTGGATGAACAACAATTTGAATATCATCAGCTTCAACGTCAAACAAGTAACAAGCTTCAACAACCTCAAAAGCTTTATTCATCATCGTTGCGCTATCCACGGTAATTTTTGCGCCCATGTTCCAATTTGGATGCTTCAATGCATCTTGAACAGTAACGTTTTGGAGTTGTTGAGTTGTTTTACCACAAAATGCTCC
>JAZQUN010000073.1:0-2033 GCA_045631385.1 Clostridia bacterium | reverse complement strand
CTTAAACGTTGCACCCTTTGCCGTTGCTACGTCAAGGATGCTGGCAATATTTGTTTGTTGCAACGCCTTGTTTATGCCGTCATCGGTAAACAAAGTAAAAAATGGCATTTCTTTTACGTTGTCGGATAGTGTAAACCCAATTACAGAAGACAAATCTGCATCGTAGCGCTCTTCAAAGTCGGCAATAGAAAAGTAATTGCCGTCGCTATCTGGAGTAAGGATGTTTTCTTGGGCAATCATATTGTTAATTTCTACGTAAGCATCCAGTATGGAAAGCTCTGCAAGTGTGCCAAGTCCTGCACTTTGCGGAACGTAGTTGCTTACCGGTGTTTTAGAAACAAATACGTATCCAGCAATACCAAGTCCTGCAATAAGGCAAAATATGCCGAAAAACATACCGAATATAAATGGTAGTACACGTTTCATAGCGTCATCTCCTTTACAAATTGTCTGTTTGTGGTACAAACGAGTCAAAAATGATGTTGTCGTAGTGTTGTTTTGTTTGTTGGTGTTGCTCTTGGCTTTTTATTGTCCATGCCAGTATAGGCATTTTGCGACCAAGTTTTGTCACACGCTTGTTTGGTAGGTAATCAACGTTGTAAGCTACAAATTGACTACCACTCCAGCCGCACAAAAGCAAGTTTTGTAACAAAAACTTTTGTAGTGGCTTGATAGGAGCTTCTTTCATATTGCTAGATAGATGTCCACGCATATATTGTGGATAGTGTTTTTTAAACCATCTAATAATTATTGGGTTAAACGATTCGATAGCAACAGTTCCATTGTAGTTGGCAAGGGTGTCTGCTACCTTTTGTTCAAGCGCACCAATGCTTGCGTGACTCTTGATTTCTAGCAAAATTTCCGTTTTCCCGTCAATTGTGTCTAGTGTTTGCTGTAAAGTAGGTATTTTGCAGTTTGTACCAAGCAAGGAAAGGTCTTTTATCTCATCCCAACGCAATTTTTCGATTTCGCCTGAGCCATTTGTCATGCGCTCTAGGGTGTAATCATGAAACACAATCAACTCGCCGTCGGCAGTCATTTGCACGTCAAGTTCTATCGCAAAGCCGTGTAAAACGGCGTTTTCAAATGCGGCCAATGAGTTTTCCGGCATTGTTTTGTTGTCAAACAAGCCACGGTGAGCAATATATTTGTTTGTAAGCCAGCAATTTGTTTTCATAAATACGCTCCATCAAAGTTTATTATAATACTTTTCTATAATAATTGCAATATATTTGTAAAAATACTTTTATCATATAGACAAATTTTGCAATTTGGGGTATAATGTATAAAATTGCTTTTAAGGAAGTTTTTATGAAAAATATTCGCAACTTTTGCATTATCGCACACATTGACCACGGCAAAAGCACGTTGGCAGATAGACTCATGGAGTACACCGGCCAAGTAGCCAAGCGTGATTTGGAAGCGCAAATGCTAGACAGTATGGATATCGAGCGTGAGCGCGGAATCACCATCAAGCTTACGCCAGTCCGCATGACCTACACTCACGAAGGCACCGAGTACGTCCTAAACCTAATTGACACGCCAGGGCACGTAGACTTCAACTACGAAGTTTCTCGTTCGCTAGCGGCGTGCGAAGGCGCACTTTTGGTAGTGGATGCATCTCAAGGTGTCGAAGCGCAAACGTTGGCTAACTGCTATCTTGCCATCGAAAACGACTTGGAAATCATCCCGGTAATCAACAAAATCGACTTGCCATCTGCAGATATTCCTGCTGCCAAGGCAGAAATTGAAGAAACTATCGGCTTGTCTGCTGATGATGCTCCGCTTGTATCTGCAAAAGAAGGTCTAAACATCAAAGATGTTTTGGATGCTATCGTAACACGTGTACCAGCACCAAAGACCGACTGCGAAAACAACAGCTTAAAAGCCTTGATTTTCGACTGCCAATACGACAACTACAAGGGCGTAATCATCTTTACACGTATTTTCGAAGGTAGTGTAGCTGTTGGATCAAAAATCAAGATGTTCGAGACAAAGGGCAAGGAGTTTGACGTAACGGAAGTTGGCGTGTT
>JAZQUN010000072.1:0-4050 GCA_045631385.1 Clostridia bacterium | reverse complement strand
ATGCTAAACAACGCTGGTGTTGAAATGCAATTCAAGCCATTTGCCGTTGGTGTTCGCATCGAGCACGACCGCAAGTTTATATCCCAACTACAGTACGGCAACCTAGCCAACACCCACCGAGATTTTCAGTCCGCCAACTACAAACTAGCAGCCAACCTACCAAATGGACGCAGTTGTTACTCGTTTTGCATGTGTCCAGGTGGCGTAGTAGTGGCAGGCAACTCAACCGAAAACACCGTTGTTGTCAACGGCATGAGCAACTTTGATCGTCTTGCACCCAACAGCAACAGTGCGCTAGTGGTCAACGTTACGGCTAATGACGTAGGCGAAGGCACTTTTGCCGGCGTCAACTTCCAACAAAAGCTAGAGCAAGCCTGCTTCGATGCTGTCAACTCTCAAGGCGAGTACTTTGCGCCTGCGCAAAACGTGGTAGATTTTCTGTGCAAATGCAAATCAACCACTTGGAGCGTCGCTCCATCCTACCCACGTGGCGTAGTTTCGGCAAATTTGTGGGATATTTTGCCACCTTTTGTGTGTGATACGCTTGCCAAAGGTCTAGTAGAGTTCGGCAAAAAAATGCCTGGCTTTGACAAATGCGGTGTCCTTACTGCTGTAGAAACTCGCACGTCATCACCTGTCAAGATGCTACGCAACAAAGAAACGCTAGCAAGCACCAATTTTTCCAATTTGTACCCATGTGGCGAAGGTGCAGGCTACGCCGGTGGCATTGTGTCCGCCGCTGTCGATGGCATCAAAGTAGCCCAAGCAATAACAAACAAATACAACGTTTAAGGAGAAAAGTTTTATGGCACTAATTTCATGTCCCGAATGCAGCCAACAAGTAAGCACCAAAGCCGCAACTTGCCCACACTGTGGATATCCCCTTCTTCCTGCGCAAAAAAGACAAGTTGCTTTTGAATTGCGTTCAATTCGTATTAAGACAGATTGGATGGGTTTCATTTGGTTTGATAACAACTTAGCAGAATATTTGGCTCAAGGTTGGCAAGTTGTTTCAGTTTGTGAAGATTTTGAGTGGCGTGAAAGAAAGACTCGCTACTTTGACGTTTATTTGCAAAGAGAATGTGCTCCACCTGTCAGAGAAAAACCAAAAGTACTAGTACAGCCAAAGGAGTATGTTTATTTCGAAAAGTACGGCTATGGTGTTGTTGCTAGACAAGATGGCGAAGCATATTATGTCAACTTCAATGGTGTAGAAGGCGTCAAAAAGTTGCTTAAACAACATCCAGCAGTTAAAGTTGTTACTAAAGAAGAGTATGAAAACAGCATTGAAAAGATTTAGTATCTAAACAACTTGGCGCGGAAAACATCCGCGCCTTTTTTATACAAGTTTTCTTGCAAATGTTTCCGACAAAATTCGTCAATTTTATCGAAAATTGAAACTGCAGATTATATCTACAAATTGAAAACACCGCTTGCAAATGCAAACGGTGTTTTTTTATGTAGTTTATCAATATCAATAGTCGCACACTCTGCGCCAAAGTATGCCTTCAATAAACAAACCAACAGCGCTACCGATACAGAAAAGTCCTGCCCATCTAGCATTTACGGCAAGGTCAGGAGTGTATGTGCTAACGCCTGGTTGAACGTCTAGAGTAGGTGCACTTAGTACAAATATAACTATCATCAAGAACATGCCCGCCATAAGCAGTCTAAATAGTGCAACAACTATGTTTTGCCAAGCAGATAAATCCCACCAAGAGCGAATAAAGTACTTTATGCTAGCAATTCCCCACCACAAAAAGTATACACCCGCCATCAAAACTGCGCCAAGCTTGTACCAGCCAATGATCATGCCACCAACTACACCAAACAGCAAGATTACGCCGGCGCTTTGCAACCAGTCCATAAAAAGTCCGTCGTTTAGTGCAACAATAAGCCCGGCAAAGCCCAAAATAACTAGTGTTAGTGGAAGCATAAACGCAACGATAGCGCCACGTTCGTATTTGCCGTTTTCTTTAGGAATTTTGTCAAAAGTAAGTTTGCCCGAAGCAAAGTTAAACAATACAATGGCAAGTACAATTAGTACAATTGCCGTCAAAAAGTGAATTGCGGTTTTACCTCTAGTCATGGTTTTTCTCCTTTATTTTATGCGCCAGGCGTGTATTCCCAGCCGTAAGTAGCATCAAGTAGTTGGGTTATTGTCATATTTCTCCAGTCGCCAGCTTGATACTCAAATGTGTCGTCGTATTTAGCACGGTACAACAAATCTTGGTCAATTTTGTCGCCGTAATGAACTTCAAAAAATCCGCTGTCTGCCAATTCGCCCATTGTCAAGTCGTGTACGATATTTGCAATTTTTTTGTCGTCCAACTCGCCGATAGTAAGGTTTGCAATACGTTGGTTAAATGGGCTAGCCAGTGTATTTGTTTCGTCATACCAAGCATCGTCGTGGTGGGTTAGTCCAAGTACAACACCAAGTTTCAAGTTGGTTACCGCATTTGGAATTTCACTAATTTTGTAGTCGGCTATTGCTTTAAGAACGTGGTTGCTATTTACTTGAGCATCCCCCAACGCTTCACGCAAGGTAATGTTGTTGATAGCATCAGTTACAGCATCTTTAGACAATTGACTTATCTTCAAGTTAGAAAGTGTCGCCAATGCGCCGTCAATGTTTTCCACCCAGCCATCATTTGCGTCGTTACGAGTGTAACCAATCACTTGACCAAGATATAGGTTGTTCATGTCTGTGCCGATAGTGGATATTGTCGAGTTAGCAAGCAATTTCAACACGTTGTTGCTGTCTACTTGATCCCCAAGCAATTCGCCAATAGTCAATGTGTTTACTTTGTTTGCAATGTTGCCAATAGGCTCGTCTGCTAGTGCGCTCAAAATAGAGTTGTCTTCCACCTCGTCACCCATCACGTCGCGCAATGTCAATTCGTCAATTAGTGATTGAATGCCGTTGTTTGCAATGTCGTCAATTGTTTTGTCTGCAAGCAAGCTGTTGATACCTTCAACCCAAGCAGTGCCATCGTGCCAAACTGTGTAGCACTTTGACGTGCAGTCGTCAAAGTTTGTATGAGAGCACAACTTGTAAGCGTCATGCCAAGTAGTGCCAACAAGCTTTGCTCCAATGCCGTTGTGGTTGGCAATGTTGCCTTTTACTTGGTAAAAAGCAATATCAACTTCGGTAGTAAGTGTGTAACCAAGGAATTTACCAATCGGAGCAGTGTTCAAACTGGACACAAGCTCATTTATTGTCTTGTCGGCAAAGCCTTCTAGTACGGTGCCGTCAATTTGGTCGCCCAAAAGCTCGCCAATTTTCATATTTTCAAATTCGCTAGGAAGTTGGCTGATAACAGTATCCTTCAAGCCTTCAAATGGAGATCCAACAATGCTATCTCCCATTACGTCACCAAGAGTAACGTCATCAAGCAACGACGTAAGGTTAAAGTTGCCGCTAGCAAGTTCTTCAACCATCAAGTTGGCTAGTACGCTGTAAAGCTTGCTTACTTCAACGCCTTGGTTAGTCCAAACAAAGTCAAAGCAATCGCTTGTGTGTCCGTGTGATTCTTCGCAGTAAAGTTTAGCTAGATAGTAGCTGCCGTTTGGATCAAGTTTGTAAAAGTTACCTTCGTTGCTAATCACACCTTCAACTTCGTCAGGGATGGTGTCGACTGGAGCAAATTCCGTGCGGTTGTAGTTAAGTAGTGTACCAACGTGCAAATCTACAATTATGCTGTTGATGGCTAGGTCGCCCGTGTCGCTGATGATATCGCCAAGAGTTGTTGTTCCAAGGATGTTTCCAACAAGGTCAACTTCGCCTTCAGTTGCGCCGCTGAGCACTTGAGATAGCTGAATATTTGCAAGGCTTTGCAAACTTTCTTCCGTTTTGATGGTAAGCAATGGATTTCCACTTGTAGCTGCACCGAAAAGCGAGCTAACTGGTGCGTCGCCTAGTGCTGCCATCAGCACGCTGTCTGTGGTTTCAAATCCTTGAGCTACCCACTTTAGTGGAACGTTGTCAAATACGGATATTGCACCTTCACCAAGCAATTCGGAGATGGAGTGGTTTTGCATTTCTGCTAC
>JAZQUN010000071.1:0-5721 GCA_045631385.1 Clostridia bacterium | reverse complement strand
TGCAAGTATTCGCTTGTTTCACGACCTGGACGGATACCTGGAATGAAACCACCGTTTTGTTGGATGTTTTTGGAAATTTCGATTGGGTTGAATTGGATTTGCGAATAGAAATACGAAAATGCCAAAATCAACACTGCCATTACTACTTGATAAGCTACTGTGCCAGAACCCATGTATGTGTTCCAGAATGTTGCAAACTTACCATCACCACCAACTGTTTGGATAATCATTGATGGGAATGTTACGATGGAAGATGCAAAGATGATAGGCATAACGCCAGAAGCGTTTACCTTTACTGGAATGAATGTAGATTGGCCACCATACATCTTGTTTCCTTTGACTTGCTTAGCGTATTGTACACGAAGCTTACGTTCTGCTCCGTCTACCCATACGATAAATGCAAAGATCAAAACTACTGTAAGAAGGAATAGACCAAGTACAACCCAGTGTCCACCTTTAGCGGAGTTGAAAATTGCTGTTGCTGCTGTAGACAAGATACCTACGAAGATGATCATAGAGATACCGTTTGAGATACCGTACTCTGTGATACGTTCGCCGATCCACATGCAAAGCATGCTACCAGCAACAAGTACTGCGATTACGTATACATACATAATCCAAAGATTGTTAGCAAAGAATGTGTTGATACCGTTGTATGTACCAAGCCATGTTGTATCAAGCGCAGCTTTACCACCTAGACCAAGTACAACACCAACAGCACTTACAATTGCCAAAGCAAATGTAACCCAACGTGTGATAACGTTGATCTTCTTCTTGCCTTCTTCACCTTGCTTGGAAAGTCTTTCCAAAGCAGGAATAGCAACCGTTAGCAACTGCATAATGATGGATGAGTTGATGTATGGTGAAATGCCCAACGCAAACAACGTTCCTTGAGAAAGAGCGTTACCAGTGATGGCGTTCATGATGGATGTGATATCCATACCCTCGCCTTGAGAGATACCTACAAATCCTGGGATTTGAATGTAGCAACCAAGACGGAAAAGAACTACAAACAACAATGTGTATAGAATTTTTGTACGTACTTCCTTTATTTTAAAGGCATTTCTGATTGTTTCAAGCATTATGCAATTACCTCTACTGTGCCGCCTGCCTTTTCAATTGCTTCTTTAGCAGATGCGGAGAATTTGTTAGCCTTTACAGTAAGTTTCTTTTCAAGTGTGCCGTTGCCCAATACTTTTACACCGCCGTTAGACTTAAGTGTAACTAGACCAGCTTCGCACAACTCTGCAACTGTTACTACTGCGCCGTCTTCAAATACGTTTAGTTTTTCTACGTTTACTACATCGTAATCAATAGAGAAGTTTTTGTTGTTGAAACCACGTTTTGGCAAACGTCTTGCGATAGGTGTTTGACCGCCTTCAAAACCAGGACGTACACCGCCACCGCTACGAGCCCATTGGCCCTTGTGACCTTTACCACTTGTTTTGCCGAGACCACTACCGATACCTCTGCCCAAACGTTTAGTGCTTGTTACAGCACCTACTGCTGGTTGAATTGTATGAATTTTCATGATATATAGTCCCCCTTACTTAACTTCTTCTACAACAACTAGGTGCTTAACCTTGAAAATCATTCCGCGGATAGCGTCGTTGTCGTTAAGAATCTTGCTGGAACGAATTTTTGTAAGTCCCAATGCTTCTACTGTTTTCTTTTGGCCTTCTAGACAACCGTTTGTGCTCTTAACCAATGTAACCTTGATTTGTTTTTTACCAAGTTTGTATGGTTTGCTGCCTTTCTTTGGCTTTGCAGCAAGTTGCTTTTCAACAACGTATCTACCGTTGATGTAAAGTGGTTGATTAGCCTTTGCCTTTTTTGTTGCCTTTTTAGCAGGAGCTTTTTTAGCAGTTTCTTCTACTGCTACAACTTCGGTGTTTACTACTTCTGTCATTTAAGTCTCCCCCTTATAGAATTTCTTCTACGGTTTTACCGCGAAGTTGTGCAATGTGTTCTGCAGAACGCAAGCTTGCCAAACCATTGAATGTTGCTTTTACGCAGTTGATCTTGTTGTTAGAACCGTAGCTCTTTGTACGGATATCTTTGATACCAACTGCTTCTAGCACGTTACGTGCTGGACCACCAGCGATAACACCAGTACCAGTTTCAGCAGGCATTAGCAATACCTTACCGCGACCAAATGTGCCGATGATTTCGTGTGGAATTGTTGTATCCTTTAGAGCAACTGTGATCATGGATCTCTTTGCTTGTTGTGTTGCCTTTTCGATTGCTTGTGGAACTTCGGCTGCTTTGCCTACGCCTACGCCTACACGACCTTTGCCGTCACCTACAACGACCAAAGCGGAGAAGCGCATTGTACGACCACCCTTAACTACTTTTGTTACGCGGCGTACTTCTACAAGCTTTTTGATCATACCGTCATCTTCACGGTTGTTGTTTTCACGTGGACGTCTGCTTCTTCTGTCAGGACGACGATCACTTCTTTTTTGTTCGCTTTGAGCAGGAGCAGCTTGAACTTGTTCTTGTTCGGTAGCTACTACTTCAACTTCTTTTACGTTTTCCATTGTGCTTGTCCCCCTTATTAGAATTTAAGACCGGCTTCTCTAGCGCCGTCTGCCAAAGCGGCAACACGACCTGTGTAGATGTAGCCACCTCTGTCAAATACAACTTCGGAAAGACCAAGTTTAAGTGCTTTTGCTGCTACGTCAGCGCCAACTGCCTTTGCTGCTTCCGTCTTTGTCATTTCTGCTACGTTAGCCTTCAAAGCCAAGCTAGAAGAAGATGCCAAAGTGTTGCCTGTGATGTCGTCAATGATTTGAGCGTAGATGTATTGTGTACTACGGTAAACGCACAAACGTGGCTTAACGGATGTACCAAAGATCTTTTTTCTTACTCTTGCGTGACGAACTTTTCTGTCAGCATTTTTATCAATCTTTTTAATCATTTTTTACGCTCCTTACTTACCTGATTTTTTGCCTTCTTTCAATACCACAACTTCTTCTTTGTATCTGATACCGTAAGCGTGGTATGGCTCAACAGGACGTTTTGCCTTGATGTTTGCTGCAACTTGACCAACAAGTTCCTTGTCGCAACCGGATACTACGATTTCTGTAGCAGAAACACATTCGAACTTGATGTTTTCTGGTGCTTCAACTTCTACTGGGTGAGAGTAACCGATGTTTAGTACAAGCTTGTTACCTGCAACGCTGGATTTGTAACCTACACCGTTGATGATTAGTGTGCGTTTGAAACCTTCTGCTACACCTACAACCATGTTGTTTACAAGTGCTCTGTACAAGCCGTGTTTAGCTTGAGCATCTTTGCTAGCGCTGTTGCATGTCAAGATTACTTGATTGTTTTCTACTGCGCAACCGATAACGCTATCGATTGTGCGAGCCAATGTGCCTTTTGGGCCTTTTGTTGTTACGTTGCAACCTTCAACTGTAACTGTTACGCCTGCTGGGATGTTAATAGGCTTTTTACCAATACGTGACATAGTCTATTACCCCCTTATTACCAAACGTAAGCAAGAACTTCGCCACCAAGGTTTTGGCTTCTTGCGTGTTTGTCTGTCATGATTCCCTTGCTTGTGGAAACGATAGCGATACCGAGACCATTCAAAACCTTAGGAAGTTCGTTGGATTTAGCGTAAACTCTCAAACCTGGCTTGCTGATACGACGTAGGCCTGTGATAACCTTTTCGCCCTTGTGGCCATATTTAAGTGTTACTTTCATAGAATTTTGCAATTCTTTTTCAATAATTTCGTATCCTGCAATGTAACCTTCTTGAACAAGAATGTCAGCGATTGCAATTTTTTGCTTAGATGCAGGGATTTCTACATCAGCGTGTTTTGCAGTGTTAGCATTTCTGATACGAGTCAGCATATCTGCAATAGGATCTGTAACTACCATTATATCTTTCCTCCTTACCAGCTTGCTTTCTTAACGCCAGGGATTTCACCCTTGTACGCTTTTTCTCTGAAGCAAATACGGCAGATACCGTACTTTCTCAAAACAGAGTGTGGACGTCCGCAGATTGTACAACGTGTGTACGCTCTTGTAGAGAACTTTGGTGTTCTTTGTTGCTTATTGATCATCGCTTTCTTAGCCATTTTTCTCTACCTCACTTACGCCTTGAATGGAACGCCAAGAAGCTTAAGCAATGCTTTACCTTCTGCGTCTGTTTGTGCAGTTGTAACAAATGTTACATCAAATCCTCTGGTCTTTTCTACTTGATCGTAGGAAATTTCAGGGAAAATTAGTTGTTCTTTGATACCAAGAGTGTAGTTTCCTCTGCCATCGAAGTTGCTTGGTACGCCAGAGAAGTCTCTTACACGTGGAAGTGCGATAGAAACTAGCTTATCTAGGAAAGCGTACATACGGTCGCCACGCAAAGTAACCTTTGCACCTACAGGCATACCCTTTCTCAATTTGAAGTTAGCAACAGAAACCTTACTGTTTGTAACAAGTGGTTTTTGACCTGTGATAGCCTTCAATTCTTCTACTGCAAGTTGGAAGCTCTTGCTGTTGTCTTTTACGTCACCAAGACCTGCGTTTACAACGATTTTTTCAAGTTTTGGTACTTCGTTTACGTTTTTGTAACCAAATTCCGCAATGAGTTGAGGAACGACTGTTTCAGCGTACGCTTTCTTCAATCTGCATTCTACGGATTCAGTTGTAACTGTTGTTTTAGTAGCCAATGCTCTATTCCTCCTTATTTACTCTTTTTGCTTGCTGTCTTTTTAGCAGCTGCTTTGGTTTGTTTCTTTTCTTCTTTAGCGTCGATTACTGCGCCGCATTCTTTGCAGCTTCTCAAGTATTTGCCATCTTCGCCAAGAACGTGTGCTACACGTGTTGTCTTGTTGCACTTAGGGCATACAAGCATTACGTTGGAAACGTTGATTGCACGTGGCATTTCAATTTTTCCGCCTTGTTCTTGCGCTGAACGTGGTTTCTTGTGCTTTGTAACAAGATTTAGACCTTCTACGATTACTGTGCCCTTTTCTGGGTTAGCAACGATAACTTTGCCTCTCTTGCCACGAGCTTCTACACCGCCAACAATTACTTCGACGAGGTCGCCAGACCTAACATTCATACTAGCCATTTAAGTGTCCTCCTATTAAAGCACTTCTGGAGCAAGAGAAACGATACGCATGAAGTCTTTTTCTCTCAACTCTCTTGCCACAGGCCCAAAGATACGAGTTCCACGTGGTTGCTTTTGGTTATCAATAATTACTGCTGCGTTGTCGTCGAAACGGATGTGTGTACCGTCTTTACGGTTTAGACCACTTGCGCTACGTACGATAACTGCTTTTACAACGTCGCCCTTTTTAACAACGCCGCCTGGGTTTGCGCTCTTTACGCTTGCTACGATAATATCACCGATATTACCAAATTTACGGAAGGAGCCACCCAAAACTTTAATACACATAAGTTCTTTTGCACCTGAGTTGTCAGCTGCTTTCAATCTTGTTTGTGGTTGAATCACGGTTCTTTCCTCCTAAATTACTTAGCCTTTTCGACAATTTCAAGCAAACGCCAGTTCTTGTCTTTGGACAATTTACGTGTTTCAGCAATACGTACTGTATCGCCTACGCCACATTCGTTGTTTTCATCGTGTACCTTGTACTTTGTTGTCTTGGACACTGTCTTTTTGTAAAGTGGGTGCTTGTACTTGTTTACGATAGCAACTACGATTGTTTTGTCCATCTTGTCGGATACTACAACGCCGACTCTTTCTTTTCT
>JAZQUN010000070.1:0-3177 GCA_045631385.1 Clostridia bacterium | reverse complement strand
GGTAGTTGTTCCATTGCAACAACGGTTACCAAAGTAGCAATTAAACAGCAAAATGCCGCAAGCAATCACCAAACCTGTTGTCAGCGACAGCTTGTTGCCCCTATCCAGTACGGCGTAAAGCAGCAACAAATACAATAAATTTTGCGAAAAAGACATATTTTGTTCTCCTTAATACAAACGTTGTTTTTTTACTACAATATGCAACAAAATGCGCCAATCTTACTGTGTTAGGCTAATTTTATCAAAAATTTTTTATCAGCGGAGCACTACCCACTATGCTAATGGCAACAGCAAGCGTTTTGCAAGATTTAGAGTACTACCTACCCGACAAACAGTCCACCAAAAAGATAGCGCAATTTTTTGCCGTTTTTGCCGATTGCTCACGCTTACGTTTGCTTTCGGCGTTGGCGATATCTCCACTTTGCGTAAGCGACATTGCAACTGTACTGGAAATGAATCAAACCACCGTTTCGCACCAACTCAAGACGCTACGTGATCTTGGATTTGTAGATTTTGATCGCCGTGGCAAGATACTCTACTACAAACTTACCAATCCCAAAATAAACGAAATTTTGCTACTTGGTGTCGAGCATCTCGGCTACTAATCAATCACAAACAAAAAAAACGGAATTGCCCACGCAATTCCGTTTTGCTTTGTCTATTTTTGTTTTTTGATAAGTCCTTCGCTAATTTCAAAAATGGTTACGTCAATGCCGTCAATTAGGCTATCATCTACAGGCGTTGCCGTGGTGATAAGCACCTGCGTACGCTTTGCAAACGCCAACAATTTGCGTTGACGCTCCATATCCAACTCGCTCAACACGTCGTCAAGCAGAAGTACTGGGTACTCGCCGTTGATTTGGTTAAATATCTCTAGCTCTGCCAGTTTCAACGCCAATGCGGTGGAGCGTTGTTGCCCTTGGCTACCAAATGCTCTGACGTCCACGTTGCCAATTTTAAGCATAACGTCGTCACGTTGACAGCCGGCAGTGGTGTAGCGCAACTGACAGTCTTTTTCTAGGTTTTCTTCCAACAGCTTTAGGTAGTTTTGCTCCAATTCCGCAAGGCTTTCTCCCTGAATCTGTGTAAGATATTCCATCACAAGCGTTTCTTTTCCGGATGTCAAGCTTTGATGACTTTGGCTAGCAAACACCTTCAACTTTTCGCAAAACTGTTTGCGCTTTGCCACAATTTTTGCGCCTTCTCGTGCAATTTGTTCGTTCCAAACAAACACGATGTCTTTCAATTCTTCAGCATTTTTGCCTTGTTTCAACAAATTGTTGCGTTGAGCAAGCGCCTTGTTAAATCTGCCAAGACTGTAGAAGTAATTTTTGTCCATTTGACACAAATCCACGTCCAAAAATTTTCTTCTTTCTGCTGGCGACTGGCTTACAATTTTTATGTCTGCAGGCGAAAAATATATGCAGTTCAGGTAGCCAAGCAAATCCCCAAGTTTGCTAATGGGTACGCTGTTTACCGATACGTGCTTTTTGTTTCCTGCAATGCCAATGGCAATTTCGCCTTCGCCAAAGCGACAGCCGTAGTTGGTTTTTACGTGTGCTACGCTTTGTTTCCAGGCAATCAAATCCTTGTCCTTTTCGGTACGCGCACTTTTGCCAATGCAGCACAAATATACGCTCTCAAGGAAGTTGGTTTTTCCTTGTGCGTTGTTGCCCCAAAAGACGTTTAGCCCGCTATTTAACGCAACCGTTTGCGAGTGCAAGTTGCGATAGTTTTTTACCGTTACCGAGTTGACTTTCATACAAAACATTATACCACAAATCGCCACACATTACAAGCACTTTTTTGTTGCTCAACCCTTCAACTATTTTGGGCAAAATATCCAGTATAAGCCACGCAACTTTTTGGTGAGTATTTACACGAAAAAGGCTTTACCGCCGTTCTAAAGGCTGTTTTACGCCCTAAAACGCCTATTGCGTCAACAAAAGTCAAAAAACTTGTCAAAAAATTGTGCAAAACTATTAACATTTGTATATATTTATGATATAATATATAATATAAATATATAAGGGAAATTCCCCAAAGGAGTACACAAATGTCACAAACAAACGTTGGCTACAGCGAAGAGCAAATACAGGTGTTAGAAGGCCTAGAACCCGTTCGTAAAAGACCAGGTATGTACATTGGCTCTACCGACGT
This sequence comes from Clostridia bacterium, assembly GCA_045631385.1. GTDB lineage: Bacteria > Bacillota > Clostridia > Christensenellales > CAG-314 > RGIG5495. The sequence goes on along the minus strand of JAZQUN010000070.1, from coordinate 1,017 downwards.
AAAAGGGCTACATCACTTGGCGGTAGAAATTGTTGACAACTCAATAGACGAAGCGCTTGCAGGCTACTGCAAAAACGTATACGTTACTATCAATACAAACGGCTCGCTCACAGTCGAAGACGACGGCCGTGGTATTCCTTGTGGTATTCACAAAAAGGAAGGAATTTCCGCTGTCGAGTTGTGCTTGACCAAGCTACACGCCGGTGGTAAGTTTGGTGCTGGTGGTTACAAAATCAGTGGCGGCTTGCACGGTGTAGGCTTGTCTTGCGTAAACGCTTTGTCCGAGTGGCTTACAGTCGAAGTTTACCAAGACGGCAAGCATCACTTCCAAGAATACCGTCGTGGTATTCCGCAAGATCGTCTTGCCGTAATCGGCACGGCAGACCACACCGGTACAAAGGTGACTTTCTACCCAGACGACACCATTTTTGAAACCAAAGAGTGGGAGTTTGACCGTCTCAAAAACCGCTTGCGTGAAGTAGCCTACCTAAACAAAGGCATCAACATCGTGCTTTCCGATTGTCGTGAAGGTCAAGAGCGTAGCGAAACGTACTACTACGAAGGTGGCTTGGCAGAGTTTGTCGATTACTGCAACCACGCAAAGAAGACCATTTTTGAAAAGCCACTGTATATCGACAAGGCAGTAAAAGAAGGTCAAATCGAAATTGCAATGCAGTTCAACGACGGTCTGTCCGAAGTAATCCACAGCTACGCTAACAACATCAACACCGAAGAAGGCGGCGTACACTTGGAAGGCTTCAAGGCTGCATTGACCAAGGCTATCAACGACTACGGCCACAAGTACAACGTGCTAAAAGATGCCGAAAAGTTGTCTGGTGAAGACGTTCGTGAAGGCGTAGTAGCCATCATTTCCGTCAAGCTAGAAAATCCACAGTTCGAAGGCCAAACAAAAACCAAGCTAGGCAACAGCGAAATGCGTACGGCAGTCAACCGTGTAGTAGTAGAAGAGCTTTCCACCTTCTTGGAAGAAAATCCAAAGGAAGCAAAAGAGCTTGT
>JAZQUN010000069.1:0-5300 GCA_045631385.1 Clostridia bacterium | reverse complement strand
CCAAGAGCAGCACCGAAAGATACTGTAGCAAATACGCGGCCCGCAATTGCTGGGTTAACAACGTTTTTACCTGTGCCACCAAATAGCATTTTTGCAACAACTACTGCAAATACGCTTGCAAGGGCTGTTACATACCAAGGTGTATCGCCGTACATGTTCATTGCAACAAGCAATGCTGTAACAAGGCTAGAAAAGTCAAACTCTTGCAAAGATTGTTTAAAGGATACCTTTGAAGCAAGCTTATAAACAAACTCTGATAGCAAAGATGCCAAGATAGCAACTGCAAAAGTCAAAACTGCTCCCAAACCAAAGTAAACGCAACCAACAATGCATGCAGGAGCAAGTGCGATGCAAACGTCAATCATGATACGTTTTGTTGTGTTTTTAGCCTTTACGTGAGGAGAACTGGAATAAACTAGTTGTGCCATATTACTTTGTCTCCTTTGTCTTAAATTTTGTTAGTCTAACTGATTGAACGATTTGACGCTTTGCTGGGCAAACGTATGCGCAAGCGCCACATTCCATACAGTTTTTAGCACCAGCCTTAACTGCTGCTTCAAAGTCACCGTGAACTGCGTTGAAATCGATATCAACTGGCATCAAGTTCATTGGGCATGCTTCTACACATTTACCGCAATTGATGCATGGTGTTGGTTTTTTCAAAGATGCTTCCGCACTTGTCAATGCCAAGAAACCAGAAGTTGTCTTTGTTGTTACGCCGTTTAGATTTGCTAGTGTTGTACCCATCATTGGGCCACCGTTTACTAGCTTAACAGTGTTTTCTTCGTTGTATTGGCAAAGTGACATAATAGCACTGATTGGTGTACCAATACGAACAAGCAAGTTTTTAGGTGCTTCTACACCCTTACCAGATACGGTAAGAACGCGTTGGTACAATGGCTTACCAAGAACAACTGCTTGATATACAGCGTAGACTGTACCTACGTTTTGAACTACTACACCAACGGAACTTGGCAACTTGCCTGTTGGCACCTTGCGTTTGGTTGTTGCGTAGATAAGTTGTTTTTCGCCACCTTGTGGATACTTTTTCTTCAAAAGAACCACTTTGATGCCTTCAAAAGCGCACAATGTTTGGTAAGCTTCTTTCTTGTTTTCTTCGATACCGAATACAACGTTAGAAACGCCCAAAGCTTGTGCTGTTAGCAATGCGCCTTCTACTACTTCCGCTGCTTGTTCGATCATCAAACGATTGTCGCAGTTTAGGTAAGGTTCGCATTCTGCCGCGTTGATAAGCAAAGTGTCAACAACATCGGCTGGGGAAAGTTTTACTGCCGTAGGAAAACCTGCGCCACCAAGACCAACAATGCCCGCTTCGGCAACTCTGTTGACAATTTCTGCTGGGGTTGGATCTACCAACGGACTCATGGAAACAACATTTTCGGTGTTTCCGTCTGCCTTGATTTGGATGTATTCACGCTCTACGCCATCATTGTCCATGCGTTTTACCAAACCTACAACTTCACCAGATACTGGAGAGTGTACGTTTGCCGAAATTGCGCCTTTTCTTTCCGCAATTAGTTGACCTTCTGCTACCATATCGCCAGCATTAACTACTGGAGTTGCAGGAGCGCCAATGTGTTGCGAAAGAGCAACGAAATATTCGGGGACGATTGGCATTTGTTCTACAGCAAGATACTCTGTAAGGTACTTGCTATCTGGAACGTGTACACCGCCTTTGAATGTTTTCATAAAAGCAATTACGCCTCCTAAAAATTTTTTGACTGTTAGACTGCATAGTTATGAGTTTAACTTGTTTATTGTAACACAAATATTATTTAATGTAAATTAAATACACCGCTCATTTACACTTTTTTTACATTATTGGAGCAAAAATATGCAAAAATTTACAAAAACAAAAAATCCCCACACAGAGTGGGGATAATTTATCTAATTAAATTAAGTCAAAGCAAATTTGCTTGTAAAACAGGTGCTTAAAGGTTGCCTTGTCTTTGGACTGACCCAAAATCCACATTGCCTTTGCAAGCGTTGCCTCCAACGTCATCGAGCGCGCTTCTAATACACCGTCAAAGGCACTCAAGCGCTTGCCTACTTCGTAGACGTCTAGGTTGCTGCCTTCACGCTCTACTTGTGTACCAATGATAGCAATATTGCCGTCGTCAACATACTCCTTCAACTTTTCCAAAAAGTCTTGTTGTTCGTACTTTGGCAAACCACCCGAGCCAAACGACTCGATAATTACACAGTCAAAGTTTTGTTTTAAGTAATCAAATATACCCGAATCCATACCAGGCGTCATCTTTAGCACAAATACTTTTGGGTTGAGTTTGTCGTAAAATACAGGCGCACCCATTACTGTGTTTTTTACGTAGTGCACAACATTGCCGTTGCGAACAACAGCAACTTCGGGATAGTCCACACTAGAAAAAGCATTGAAGCTTTTTGTTCTCGTTTTTCTAGCACGAGTACCAACAATAACTTTTCCGTCAAACACAATGTTTACACCGCTTGCTCCATCATCTACACAGTAGCAAAACGCATCGAACAAATTACCCTTTGCATCAGTATCTTGCTCGTAAATGGATTTTTGCGAACCGGTCAAAACAATTGGCTTACGACTGTTTTGGATCAAGTACGACAAACCTGCTGCGGTATACGCCATAGTATCCGTGCCGTGAGTGATTACAAAGCCGTCGTAGTTGTCGTAATTATCTTTGATAATTTGTGACAACTCTACCCAATGCTTGTAGTAAACGTTGGTACTATCAAAATAGAAAGGTTGCATGGTGGTTACACTGCACAAATCTGCTATTTGTGGAACAAATTGCAAAATTTCTTCTGCCGAAATTGCAGGAGAAAGCCCTTGTCCCAAGTTTTTTGATGCTATTGTACCACCTGTGGCAATCATAAGAATATTTTTCATCAACTTACATTCCTTTTGTGCACCTTTGCACTATTGTTTATTGTATCACAAACGAAAAAAAATGACAATACCTAAAGGCGCAATTAACAAATATTTTTGAAGCAATGTGAAATTTACAATACAAAACAGGCAAGCACAAACATGCTTGCCTGTTTTTCTTTGTTAAAAACACTTTATCTTCTTTTCATTTGACGTAAATACACAACTATGGCTACTATCGTTGTAATTACGGCATATATAAGGACAACTAACAAATGCAACCATGCATCACTATATGTTCCGTTCAACGTTGCCCTTTGGTTTTCTACAGCGTGGACAAAAGGTAGTACGTTTGATATCTTTACAAAGGTTTCTCCAAGCAAGTTTAAGTCAAACCAAATGCCTGACAGCCATGCCGACAGGTTGGTCAACAGCGCCCCACACACGCCACCAACTTGCTTTACCGTTAAAACACTTCCACACAACAACCCCAAGGCAACATAAAACACCGAAATTGGTATAATCATCAACACACAATAAACGATGTTTATTGCAACAGGCAAACCTAATACTGTTGCTACTGCGTAGCACACAAGACTTTGTACAACAGCAATTGGGACAACGGGCAACATATAACCTAAAATAAAGTCGCTAGCCCTAAGTGGCATAGTATACAAACGCTGAGCGAACAAACTTTCTCGGTCTTTAGATATCAATGTTGCAGAAAACAGCGTCATAAATGATAGCCCAAACACCGAAACCCCAGGCACAAGGCTACTAATTTCAAACAAATCAACCGGAATATTTGACTGAATTAAACTTAGTAACAACAGCAGCACCACGGGAAATCCTAAACCAAAAGCAATATTTAACGGATCACGCAAAATTTCTTTTGCACAGCGTTTACTAAAAATTAGCCATCTCATATATTGACACCCCCACCAACTATTTTGACAAAAGCCTGCTCCAAATTAGTGGCACCCGTTTGATTTATAATTTGGCTAGGGCTACCCACTACCAACAACCTTCCGTTTTGCATTACACCTACTTTGTCAGCCAAAGTTTGTGCCTCATCCATATTGTGTGTCGTCAAAACAATGGTAGTTTTACCTTTAAGTGCCCTAATTATTTGCCACAAATCATTTTTGGCAATAACGTCCAACCCTAAAGTTGGTTCGTCCAAAAACAATACCGAAGGACTACTTATTAAAGCCATTGCAATGCTTACCCTTCTTTGCCATCCTCCTGATAATTTTCCTGCCTTTTTGCTTAATACTTCATCTAAGCCAAGTTGAGTTACCAACTCTTGCACCCTTGCATTAGTTTGCTGTTTGGAAAAACCATAAATACCACACACAAATTGCAAATTTTCTTTCACTGTCAACGTAGGGGCAACGGCTGTTTCTTGCGGGGAAACACCTATTACACTTTTGACTTTTGGTGCTTGACTAACAATGCTACTGCCACACACAAAAGCATCGCCATTACTTGGTGCTACTAAGCAAGACAGCATATTGATTGTAGTTGTTTTACCCGCACCATTTAGTCCAAGCAATGCAAACAAATCACCTTTGCAAACCTGCAAATTGATACTGTCTACTGCTACTACTTCTTTATACTTTTTTGTTAGGTTTTTTGTTTCGATTTCATACATACTTGTACCCCACAGCTTGCTAATATACCTAAATTATATCACAAAAGTTGCTATTAACAACGGCTATACGGTAATCGGTAGTTTTACATAAATAATCGGCAAAAAAAAGGTCAAGCGTTGGCTTGACCTTTGTTGATATTTAGTTTATTATACGCCACAAGTAACGTGCATGCCCAATGTTTTGAATGCCTTTTCGTCAACGTGCGACAAAATTACCGTAGAGTGTGCTTGACAGTTTTTAAGCTTTGGCAACTGTTCCAAAGCAATTTTAGCAAGCTCGTCGGTTGCAGCACAAATAGACAAAGCAATAAGCACTTCGTTTGCGTGCAAGCGTGGGTTTACAGAGCCCATGTGGTTGACCTTTAGTCGTTGAACAGGCTCAATTACTTCGGGCGAAAGAAGCTTGACTTCGTCGCCAATTCCACCAAGTACTTTTAGCGCATTTAGCAAACAAGATGATGCTGCGCCTACCAAGTCTCCCGTACGACCTGTAACGATTGTGCCGTCTGGCAACTCAATTGCGCATGCTGGGTGTTGAGTTTCCGTTGCAATTACTTCGGCTGGACGCACTACTGCGCGATCTTCCACAGAAACGTTGGCTTTGGACATCAAAAGCTCAAACTTTTGCAATACGTCGATACTTGCCTTGCCCTTACGGACATCCTTTTGAGATGCAAAGTAACGACGAATAATCTCTTGACGTGATGCTTCACGACAAGCTTCGTCATCAAAAATACAGAAGCCAACCATATTTACACCCATATC
>JAZQUN010000068.1:0-3182 GCA_045631385.1 Clostridia bacterium | reverse complement strand
ATCAACCACGCAAAAGCAGCAGAAGTTTCCATCATTGTTGCTATGAACAAGATGGACAAAACGGATATCAACCCAGACAGAGTTAAGCAGCAACTTGCCGAACACGGCTTGTTGGTAGAAGAATGGGGCGGCGATATCATCCTTGTTCCTGTATCTGCAAAGACAGGTAAGGGTATCAACGATTTGCTTGAAGCAGTATTGTTGGTAACAGAAATTAAAGAACTTAAAGCTAACCCTGCAAAACGTGCTATGGGTAGTGTTCTTGAAGCTAAACTTGACAAGGGTAGAGGCCCAGTTGCTACAGTATTGGTACTCAACGGTACATTGAATATTGGTGACAACGTAATTGCTGGTTTTGCTACTGGTAAGATCCGTGCTATGTTTGATGACAAGGGTAAACGTGTAAAGCAAGCCGGTCCATCTACTCCAGTAGAGGTACTGGGTTTCTCTGAAGTTCCACAAGCTGGTGACTTTGTTCATGCTGCAGACGAAAAACTTGTTAAGAAAGCAGCAGAAGAACGTAAAGACAAGGTTAAGATTGAAAACGCTAAACAATCCACATCAATGAATCTTAACGATTTGTTTGGTAAAATTAGTGAAGGTAATCTTAAGAACCTTAACCTTATTATCAAGACTGACGTTCAAGGTAGCTTGGAAGCTTTGCGTGCCAGCCTAGAAAAGATTTCTAATGACGAAGTAAAAGTTACTTCTATCCACGGTGGTGTTGGTGCTATCAACGAAACAGACATTATGCTTGCTCGTGCATCTAACGCGATTGTTATTGGTTTCAACGTTCGTGCGGATTCTAATGCGAAGATCGTAGCGGAAAAAGAAGGCGTTGATATTAGACTTTACAACGTAATCTACGACGCTGTGGATGACGTTACAAAGGCTATGAAGGGTATGCTTACTCCTAAATTTAGAGAATCTATCGTTGGTTCTATTGAAGTTAGAGAAGTATTTAAAATTTCTGGCGTTGGTGCTGTTGCGGGTGCTTACGTTACTAACGGTAAAGCTGTTAGAAACGGTAAAGTTAGAGTATATCGTAACGACGTTTGCGTATATGACGGCAACATCTTGGCGTTGAAACGCTTCAAGGATGACGTAAAAGAAGTTGCTTCTGGATACGAATGTGGTGTTTCTGTGGAAAACTACAACGATATCAAGGTTGGCGACATCTTTGAAATTTACCAAATGGAAGAAATTGAACAATGAGCAATAGACTTGAAAAATTGAATTCGGAATTTAGAAAACTTATTTCCGAATTGCTTACCAAAAAGGTTAAGCATCCAAATCTTACGGAAATGTTTACTATTTTGGAAGTTGTTTGCGACAAAGAACTTGCTACAGCAAAGGTTTACGTTAGCATTTTTTCAACAAACGAAATGCGTGCTGCAAAAACCTTTGTTGCAATTCAAGAAAGCGAACCTTTTATTAGACAACAAATTTCCAAACAAATGCATATTCGTACCGTGCCACAATTTAAGTTTGTGTTGGATACGACTATGGAATACAGTCAAAGGATAAACCAAATTCTAAATGAAATTTTGCCACAAGACAACGATTAACGACGTATCTAAAATACTTTGCAAGGCAAGCAATGTTGCTATTTTTGCACACACCCGTCCTGACGGCGATGCTGTTGGGGCATGTGTTGCTTTGCGCCTTGCTCTCAAAAAACTCGGTAAATCTGCCGAGATTTTTTGTGATACGGAGTTAACTGATTCTTTTGCTAATTTTGCTGCTACAAACTGCGTCAAAAAGCAATTTGAAGGCAAATTTGATTTGTTTGTTGCTGTTGACTGCGGTGCATTGTCACGTGTGGGCGAATTTGCGGGACTTTTTAGTAAGTTTGCTAACACTTTGACAATTGATCATCATGGTGGCGAATATTTTTCTAAAAACAATTTAGTGTTAGAAACTGCAAGCACTTGTGAAATTGTTTTGAGAGTAATTGATGCGCTAGGTGTACAAATTGACTGCGAAATGGCAACCTATCTATATATGGGTTTGTGTACTGATACTGGAAACTTTGCGCACTCTAATACAAGCAAGGCTGTCTTTGATACGGCAAGCAGGCTTGTGTCATATGGCGCTGATATTCAACTGGTAAACAGAGTGTTTTTTAAAGACGTTAGTCTAGCAAAAACCAAACTGGTTGGCGTTGCTCTTTCTCGTATTAGAACTTACTTTGACAACAAACTTACTGTTTTGTACGCTACAAAGGCAGATTTTGATAAGCTAGGCGTAAATGCTACTGCAACAGAAGGGCTTGTGCAACATGCCATCAATGTTGATAGTGCAATTGTTGGCGTATCTATTTGCGAACATGCTCAAAACGTATATAAAATCAGCATGCGCGGTAAAGACTTTGACGTTCGCCAAATTTGTGAAGAGTTTGGTGGTGGCGGACACGTCAACGCATCTGGTTGCATGATTAGTGGCTTTTTTGAAGACGTTGTTGATAAAATTGTGTTTACGGTGGGTAGATATCTATGCTAACAGGATTTATCAACGTTTTGAAGCCTTGTGGAGCTACTGCAAGCGACGTGGTAGTTAAGTTGCGCAAGATACTTGGTGAGCGCAAAATTGGCCACCTGGGCACTCTCGATCCGGGCGCTGTTGGAGTTTTGCCAATTGCTGTAGGTAATGCTACAAAATTGTTTGATTTGCTTACGAATAAAACTAAAAAATATCGCGCCTTTTTTACCTTCGGTAAAACAACTGATACGTTGGATTCGTACGGTGAAGTTTTGTCGGTTGGCGCTGTTCCTAAAGCAGAGGATGTTTTGGCGGCCACAAATGCTTTTGTAGGCGAAATTGAGCAAATTCCACCTATGTATTCGGCAATATCTGTTGGCGGTGTTAGGGCTTATCAATTGGCTAGAAAAGGTGCAGAAGTAGAGCTCAAAAAACGCAACGTTACCATATATGCCTACGAATTTGTTAGACAAATTGGCGAAGATACTTTTGTGTTTGATATTACTTGCAGCGGTGGAACGTATATTCGTTCGTTAGCGCGTGATTTGGCGTTTGCTGTCGGAACGGTGGGCTACATGAGTGGTTTGATAAGACTTGAATCAGGCTGCTTTGATATTGACAACGCGTTTACTCTTGACGAGATTGAGACGCTAAAGGAACAGGCTTTACTACCTATTACTTATCCGTTGCAAGAGTACGAT
>JAZQUN010000067.1:0-32571 GCA_045631385.1 Clostridia bacterium | reverse complement strand
TCGCTAAATGTGGTTACCGTTGCCCTTTGTACTGGGCTTCCGTTGCTTGTTACTTTCAAATTTGCACCGTCGTCTTCCCACACAGTTGCACTTTGGCCAAACGACTCAGCCAAAAGTCTTACAGCGTTGAGTCTGTCACATTCCTTGACACGCAATTCGTCAAGTCCATAAAAGACACTTTCGCCCTTTGCCGTAAGCGACAACGCTACCAAAATTGGAATTTCGTCTATACAGCTTGCCACCACTTGTTTTGATACAACCATTGGCGACAACTTGCTTGGCTTGACTACAATATCTGCAACCTGCTCGCCACAAATTGTGCGAACGTTTGCAAAATCTATTTGTGCGCCAGCACTAGCCAGCACCTTTACAAAGCCTAATCGTGTGGCATTTACGCCCACGTTAGTCAAGGTACAGCCGTTTTTTAGCCCTACTGCTATCAAAAACGCCGCCGTAGAAAAATCATTTGGTACTTGTATATCCATTGCACAAAGCTTGCTTGGGCTGACGGTGATAGCATCATCAACTTGTATATTTGCATTCATTTGTGCAAGCATAATTTCCGTGTGATCACGACAAGTTGGCTGGCAAACAACCGTTGTGCCTTGTGCAAACAACCCAGCAATCAGCAACGCACTTTTGATTTGTGCCGATGCCACCTTGATGTCAAATTGCTTGCCAACAAGTGTGCCACCTTCCGTTTGGAACAAACATCCACTAGGATAGCTAAACTTTGCGCCCATTTGTTCTAGCAGGTTGGTCAAGCGTGTCATTGGTCGCTTGGATAGTGACTCGTCACCCACAAAGGTTGCCTTTACACCTAGTCCGCAAACAAGTCCAGCCAAAAGGCGTGCCGACGTGCCGCTGTTTTTGCAGTCCAAGGTCACGAAGGTATTTGGCGTTGTAATTGGGCTGACGTAAAAGGTTGTTCCTTCACGCGTGATAGTTGCGCCCAGCCTTACTAGGCACTCTGCCGTAGCCAATGTGTCAGCACAAATGCTTGCGTTTGTAATAACGGAAGGTGCATTTGCAATGCTTGACAAAATCAGCGCCCTGTGAGTAATACTTTTGTCGCCGTAGCAAAGTGTGTTATTCAGTTGAAATTTTCCACTACAGTGCAACATGGTTTTGTAATTGCTCCATTGTCAAGGCCACTTCCTTGACGTCAAATTTTTGTGTGGGCAGTACAAAAACAATACGCCCATCGTAGTTTTTCTTATCTTTTGTCATGGCAAGCAACACTTGTTGAGTAAGCGGATAGCGTGCCAAATCTAGCGCAATACCGCTTGTCCATTGGTCGAAAAACGCCTTTTCTACCACGCCAAGCTTGACTGCTAGCGCCATTTCGTAGTACAAGCCGTACTTGACAGCCTGTCCGTGAGTAATACCGTAGGTTAGTTCTAAACCGTGCGCAACGGTATGCCCCAAATTGAGCCTTTTACGAGCCCCACAGTCGTACAAATCACTTTGCACAACCATTTGCTTGTAGTTTGCACACAAGGCAATTAGGTCATCTGTATCGCCTTTGTATTTGCTGATTTGTTCGTCAAGCAAACGGTACTTTTCTATTTCACCAAAGCCGTCTTCTATTTGCTCATCCGACAGCGTTTGCAAAAAGCGTGTATCTATCAAAGTATCTACCGGAACAATTGTTCCAACGGCGTTTTTGACACCGTCAAGGTTGATAGCCGTCTTGCCGCCTATCGCACTGTCCACCATGGATAACAGCGTTGTAGGTACTTGCAACACCTTTACACCACGTTTGTAAATGCTTGCAGCAAAACCGGCAACGTCACCAACAGAGCCGCCTCCTACTGCAACAACGCTACCTTGCTTTGACAAGTTGTTTTGCAAAAACCAACTACAAAGCTTTTGTGCCCAAACAAAGTCTTTGGCTTGCTCACCACAAGGCAATACAAAAACGTTGCAGCCGCAAATGTTGTACAAGCGCGACAAATTTTCGTCGGTAACTACCAAATCATTAGTATAGTTGGATAGGTCAAATTGTTGGAAAGTTATCATAGTTGTATTCCTTCTGTTAGAGCAAAGTCCAACAAAACGTAGGCTAGAATGTTTTCGGCAATTACGCCAACGTTGGCTACCACGCAGGTATCGGCACGCTCGTAGTGAGCATCTACCGTTTGCAACGTGTTGCAGTCGATACCCTTTGCACCCTTTACCGTAGGAACAGGCTTGACTGTAAGCGTGCACACAATTGGTTGACCTGTAGTTACTCCGCCTACAACACCGCCAGATAGGTTGGTTGCATAGGTGACAGCACCGTCTACCACTTGCAGTTGCTCGCTAGCGGATACGCCGTCTAGCGTAGCAAAATCCACGTCAAAGCCAAAGTTTACGCCCTTGACAGATGGTATTGCCATCAATGCGCCGGCAATTGCTCCGTCAATGCGTTTGCTGTAAGGAAACCAATTTCCCCAGCCACAAGGCACACCCGTTGCTACTACAACGGACTTTCCACCCAAACTGTTGCCTTGACTTTTGTATTCAGTAATGATATTTTTGATTTTTTGTGTAGTATCAGCACAAGGGCAGTTGATATCGTCGTCCACTCTGCCTGTTGCAAACGTGTTACACTCAACGCCTCCAACCGACTTGGTAAAGCTGTAAGTATCAATGCCGTAGCAAGCCAAAATTTGCTTGCAAATTGCCCCAAGCACAACGTAGCACAAGCTGTTGCGAGCACTTGCCGTTTCGTTGGCAAGGCGAACGTTTTCTTTGCCTAGTTTGTGTGCTGCAACTACGTCAACGTGGCTACCACGAAGGGCAGTAATAGGTGGCTTTTGTCCGTGACTGGCATTACCCACAGTAAAACGGATAGTTCCTGCCGTTTTGCCATCAACCAAGCCTTCTAGTACCACTACGTCGTCTTCGATGTTTTGACGCACACTGCGTCCAAATCCGCATTTGCGTAGCTTAAGCTGTTGATTTATTTGCGCTACGTCAACAACAAAGCCTGTTGGCAAACCGTCAATTTGACCGACGTAGCCTGCACCGTGCGATGCGCCCGAAAAGGTAAAAGTAATCATTTTCTTCCCCCTATTTCCAAGCGTTTGGCATGATGCGATGGTCTCTAAACCAGTCGGTATCTTTCAAAATGGTGTCGTTGTTACTACAAGTAATGGTGATTTGTCCATCAGTACAAGCAAACACAACGTTGCCGTTCATAGATTTTACCGTGCCTTGCTTGCTCCAGTCGGATTTATCTACGTAGTTGTCTACTATTGACGTTACGTACACCTTGTCGGTATATGGCGCAACGTTGTCGATAAATATTTGTGTTGGGAATTGTGTTTCGTTTGCATCGGTGTACTCGGATGTTCCACAACAGCAACAAACAACAACGTACTCTGGCTTGATTGCCGCCATAAACTCTTGACAGGAAGAAGTTTTACTACCGTGGTGACCTGCCTTATAAAGCTTGCATTGAGGCAATGGGTCTTTGTTTTCTTCGTAGTAATCGACCATCTTTTTTTCGCCTTTTTCTTCCAAGTCGCCTGTAAAGATGTAGTGATTATCGCCTTGATTTATCATTACGCAAACCGAGTGCTCGTTTTCGTCACTAGAAGTATTGAAATAATAGTAATTGTAAAGTATCTCCATCTCGATGCCGTCAGCAAGTTGATAGGTACGCTTTGCGCCGTCCGTTTCGTTGAAGCATTGCGCCGCGGTGTAGTGTACTGCGCCTTCTGCCACTTCGTTGTTTCTTGCCCTAGCGTATTTGCTTACAAGTTTGTTGCCCTCGGCTGTATCGTAGGCTTCTTGCTTGTCTTTTTCCACTAGCGGAAAGTCAATAATGATGCCCGTTTCGTATCTATCAAAAATGCCCTTGTTGTCGTTGCTTGCAGTAGGGCAAAAGCCTGCAACGTGGTCTTCGTGACCGTGAGTTGCAATTACGTACTCCAACTTGCCGTCGGTTACGTAGTCGTCAATGTAGTTGTCAATGGCCTTTGCCGAGTCGTACGACGAGCCAGCATCAATTAAAATATCCGTTTCGCCCGCCTTGATGTAGACACTGTCCCCCGTGTACTTGTTGCCAAGCTCCAAAAAATGAATAGAAAGCTCGCCTTCTACAATGTCACCACCTTCAATGTTACCACTTGGAAATCTTGGTGGAATTGGGCTGTTGATGGACTCCAAAAAGGAATCCAACAAGCCAAAATTGTAAGCAAGTATAAGTGCTACTACAAGCACTACTGAAACTATTATTTTTATTTTTTTAGATTTATTCATTCTGCACCTACTTTATGTTTAACAAATACTTTATTTCGTCTAGTTTTTCTACCGTTGCGCGATAGCCTTCGTTTATCATGCGGTCAATATCTGCTATAGTAGTACTTTTGAAAATGCGTAGCTCGGGAGTGATTACCAAATCGCTGTTGTGCTGACCTTTGTATGAAGTTGCCGAGCTCATTACACGCCAAACTGCTCCCATACGATCAATTGTTTTGCTAGAACTCGTTCCTTGGCTACGTGTGTGGTTGAGATCCACTGCAATTACCACTTCTGCACCCAACTGTCTGCACACGTCGGCTGGAATGTTGTTTGCAACGCCACCATCCACCAGCACCATTCCGTCCATTTCTACCGGAGTAAACACAAGTGGTACTGCACAACTAGCCGAACAAGCCTTGGCAAGCGAGCCACTGGAAAGGATCACTTCGCTGCCACTTACAAGGTCAACGGCAACACACGCAAATGGGATTTGCGTTGCAGGAAACTCGGCACCGTCAAACAACTTGTCTGCAACACGCTCGATGTTGTGTGATGGAGATCCTACCTTTAGCCACTTGGTAACCAAGTCCTTATCCTTTACCGTGTGGCAAAACTCTTTTACCTGCTCTAAGTCTAATCCCAATGCGTACGCCGCACCAAACAGACTACCAACAGACGTGCCTGCAACACAGTCAAAACTGATATCGTTATCGGCAAAAGCCATCATTGCTCCAAGATGAGCAAAGCCACGAGCCCCACCACCAGATAGGGCAAGACCTACTTTGTATTTACATTTTTGCTTTTTGTTAATTTTACTCATAGTAAAATTATACACTATGAGCAGCCATTTGGCAATAGCAAAGTGTCGGCATATTTCACTTTTTTTACGCAAATTTGCCAAAACAGTTGAAAATTTTTGACAATTACATTACAATAACACTATAACAATTTAGGAGTAACAATGAAAACCCAACGCATGCTTGCACCATTTAGACGTGCAATAAATCAATTTGATATGATAGCCGACGGCGACAAAATTGCTGTAGGCGTATCAGGTGGCAAAGATAGCCTTGCCTTGCTTACGCTGTTTAAGGCTTTTCAAAGGTTTAGCGACAAAAAGTTTGAGCTACTTGCCATCACCATCGACCTTGGCTTTGACGAACACCAATTTGACAAAATAAAAGATTACTGTGCCGAGCTTGGCGTAGAGTACGTTGTAGAAAAAACCGACATTGCGCAAATCATCTTTGAAGAACGCAAAGAAAGTAGCCCATGTAGTTTGTGCAGCAAGATGCGTCGTGGTGCACTCAACACCACTTTGCTTAAGTACGGATGCAACAAGTTGGCACTTGGTCACCACCGTGACGACGTTGTAGAAACATTTTTGCTATCTCTTTTTTACGAAGGCAGACTTTCGACCTTTGCGCCAAAGTCCTACATGAGCCGTACCAAAGTTACGCTTATACGCCCCCTAGTGTTTGTGGCAGAGCGCGACATTGCAGCCTATACCAAAGATATGCCAATTTCTAAAAATCCGTGCCCAGCCGATAAGCACACTCAACGCGAAAAAATGAAGGATTTGCTTGCCTATTTGCGCCAAACAAATCCCGACATCGCAGAGAGATTTGCCAACGCCATTATGCATCCCGAAAGATACAATTTGTGGGACAAAGCAATGGAAAAATTTGAAGAAGAATACAACAGCGTAAATTAATAGCAAACAATAAGCGAGCGACAAAAAGTCGCTCGCTTTTTACTTGTCTTTATTTGTTTTTTGTTTGGCCGTGGATGACATCAGGCTTGTTTAGTATCAAATCCATGTAGCCCTTTTCGATATTGCCAGTACAGTCAAAGTTTGTCTTTAGGGTGTAATTACCCTTGTCGCGTCCCACCAAGCACACGTTGGATACGCACACCTTTTTGTTTCGACCAACCTTGCAGTTTTCAAAGGCTGCTTGGCAGTTGCCGATAGCAACAACGTCGCCATCCACTACGCCTACTAGGTTGCCAACACACTCAAAGGTCGCCTTGGTTGTACCGTCGTAGTGCTTATTGGCAATTTTAGTACCTTCTACGGTGATGGTTTTGGGCAAAATTTGTCCACAAAGGTTACTCGTTTCTACACAGTAGTTAGCTGCATCATCACCACAAAGAGAAAGGTTTGGCAAAAGGATTTGCTTGTCGTCACCCACGTTTTTGTTGTCAAAGTAGGCAATGGTATCCGTCCAAATGTACACGTCGTCGCCCTTCAAAACGCCGTCAAGACTAATTTCTTCTAGTCCGATGGTGTTTGTGCCGTCGTACACTTTTGCAAATTCGCCCGTAAGTGTGAGCGTGCGTGGAACAATTTCCAATGTGCCTTCAGTTACAGCAAAGTCACAGTTTTGGCACTCGTCACAAGCAAATTTGATGGGATAAATGCCCA
Source organism: Clostridia bacterium (assembly GCA_045631385.1). Classification (GTDB taxonomy): domain Bacteria; phylum Bacillota; class Clostridia; order Christensenellales; family CAG-314; genus RGIG5495. Next base: position 25,913 of record JAZQUN010000067.1, on the reverse strand, counting down.
CCTGCGTCGGCTTGTCTTCCACATATATGCGACAGTTTGGCAATTCTTGTTGATCTGCGCCTTCTACCGTGTAGCTAAACTCTGGAATATCTTCGCCGTAGGTTGCAACAACGTTGTTGACTGTCACCGTTGCCAAGATTTTGCCTACGGATACGTCCATGCTTTTGTACGTTTTGCCCGCAACGTCTACGCGGATGTGGTCTACACCCTGTTGAGCAGGAGAGTATCTATATTTCAATGCCCTACCATCGTACTTTTGGCAGTACACCCTTTCGCCGTTGACGTACCAGCAAACCGTTTGACCACGCTTGATTTGTTGGCTGTCAAAGGTTAGCACTTGACTTTGCCCCATACGCATTGCCGTTTCGCCCTGCAAAGTTGCTTGCGGTTGGGCACTTTGTTGAACAAAGTACCTAATAGACCAAAATCCCAACAACGCCACTAGCAGAACAACACCCACTATTGCAATAGTTTTTGCCTTGTTTTTGGTGGATTGAGCCACCACCGTTGCGTTGTTTGTAGCATTTACGCCATTGTTTTGAGTGGTTTTATTAGCAGAACTTTTTTTACTAGCAGTACTGCTTGTAGTATCTTTTTTGTCGTTACTCATGTATACCTATCCCCCTGTTGTAATTGGCATTAGTGTGGGCAATGTAACAAAAAATATGTACTGCAACAAAAAAGGACACCCGTGCGAGTGTCCTTTACTTTGTGAAATTACTTTACCTTTTGTGGCTCTGGGTAGGTTTGCCCAAAAGTATCTACTGTTACTGTTTGCATTACTTGTGGCTCAAATGGACGATCGTTCCAATCGGTGTATTCGTCGGCGATAGCATCAACTACTTCGATACCTTCTACAACTTCGCCAAATGCAGCGTATTGACCGTCTAGGTGTGGGCTATCTGCGTGCATGATGAAGAATTGACTGCCGGCACTGTTTGGATGCATAGAGCGTGCCATGCTGATTACACCACGAGTGTGGTTTAGGCTGTTTGCAAATCCGTTGGAAGAAAACTCGCCTTTGATACTGTATCCTGGACCACCCATGCCTGTACCTTGTGGACAACCGCCTTGAATCATAAAGTTGCGGATTACACGGTGGAAAATCTTGCCGTTGTAAAAGCCTTTGTTTACCAAAGATACAAAGTTAGCAACGGTATTTGGTGCAACGTCTGGGTAAAGCTCGACCTTGATGGACTTGCCTGTGTTCATAGTAATTGTAACGATTGGGTTTTTCATAACAACTCTCCAAATGTTTTTTTATTTATTGTACCACAATAGGCAAATTTCTTCAAGCCTTAAACAAAAAAAGTTTGACTTTATTGCTTTGCAATAGTATAATAGTACAATACTACTACAAGGAGAAACTTACAATATGCTTACAAATAAACAAATGCAACAATTTGCCGAACTTGCTGTAAAAATTGGCGCAAACGTTCAACAAGATCAAGAAGTTGTTATTCGTTGCGACGTAAAGTGTGCTGACTTTGCTCACTTGATTAGCAAAAAAGCTTACGAAGCAGGTGCAAAGCGTGTGCATATCCAATGGAGAGACGAAGTACAAAGCCGTATCAACTACGACTACGCTTCTACCGAAACTTTGTGCGAAACACCAAGCTTTGCTTTGGAGTTTAACAAATACTGCATCGAACGTAAAGTTGCACTAATTTCTATTTCTGCAGGCGACCCTAACATCTACGCTGGTGTTGACGCAGAAAAACTTGCAAAGACAAATGTTGCTGCAAGCGTTGCTATGGCTGACTTTAGAAAGGCTACCATGAGCAACTACTTGCGTTGGACAATCGTATCTATGCCAACAGAAGCTTGGGCAAAGACAGTTTTCCCAAATGAAGAGCCTGCTGTTGCAGTAGACAAAATGTGGGATGCTATGGGCAAAATTATGCGTCTTGACCAAGAAGATCCAACACAAGCTTGGCGCGATCACATTGCAACACTTCACCGTCATGCAGACTTTTTGAACGACAACAACTTTGAATACCTTCACTTTACATCTAGCAACGGCACAGACTTGATGGTTGGCCTTGCAGACAATCACTTGTGGCTTGCTGCTGAAGAACAAGGTCAAGATGGACTTATGTTTACAGCAAACATGCCAACAGAAGAAGTATTTACTGCTCCACACCGCAACAAAGTACACGGCGTTGTTAAAAATGCACTACCACTTGTATACAACGGCAACGTTATTGACGGATTTAGCCTAACTTTCAAAGATGGTAAGGTTGTTGACTTTACAGCAGAAAAGGGTTACGACACACTAAAAGGCTTGATCGAGTCCGACGAAGGCGCTGCTCACATTGGTGAAGTTGCACTTATCGGTAAAAACAGCCCAATTTCTAACAGCGGAATTTTGTTCTTCAACACTCTATTTGACGAAAACGCTAGCTGCCACTTGGCTTTTGGTAAGGCATACCCAACAACTATCAAAAACGGCAACGATTTGACAGCAGAGCAACTTCTTGAAACAGGTGCAAACGACAGCATCCAACACGTTGACTTTATGATTGGCACAAAGGATCTAAAGATTGTTGGTGTTGGCTTTGACGGCAAACAAACACTTGTATTCGAAGATGGCGAATGGGTTATCTAATTAACTAAACAAGCTACAACAAAACAAAAGGTTGTTTCACACTTTCGTGAAACAACCTTTTTTAGTGCCTTTAAGCAAATTGTTGTCACAAAAACTTGATTTAGAAATAAGCCGTGATACAATATACTTAACAAGCCGAAAGAAAAACTCTTTCAGGCTTTTGCTTTATACGGAGATTTGTGATACAATATGTTTAGTAGTTAGATGGTTGCTATTTTGCAGAAGAAACACCACACCATTTGGAGGTTGGATGTAATGACTTTTACCGTAGTTAAACTTAAACAACTTAATAGCAATTGCAAAGCTTTGGGGCTAAGCGTTGGTTTGTTGGGGTTACTTTTGCAAACAAAGGGAGACAAAGCGTTGGTTTTGTTTTTTAACGAAAACAATTACGGGGATTACTTGATTGCAACCATTGACGTTGCCGACGTAGAGGCAACGGATATGGTTTTGCCTACGGAACTAAGCAGCCAACTTGTGCAGTACGTAGCGGAAAACGTCAAAATCTTTGAATCAAAAACAACCTTTGACAGCATGCCTTTTGCCGAGTGTGACATTGTTGAGTTGATTGTAGAAAACGACCGCTACAGCAAATTTGGTTTACACAAGGGCAGCCGCGGTGTTGTTGCACTAGGCAGGGCAACAAATGGTAGCATTTTGGTGGACTTTGGCACGACAACAGCCAATTTTGACGGCTTAGTTTCTGTAGACTTTAAAGATCTTGTAAAAATAGAAGGATAATTATGAAATATTTAGACGACGTAAAGGTTTTAACAGATAAATACCAAAGTGAAGGCGTAGAAAAAGGTGCAATAGGCACAATTATTTTTTCGTGGCTTCGTAATGATAAATACGAAGTAGTATTTAGTCATAAAGACGGCAAGGACTATGCCGAAATTTTGATTCACGTTGGCGACTTGGAAGTTGTGCGTAGCTCGGACGTGACGGATGCGGAAATTTTGGAAGATTTGCCCGGCAATGACCCCAACTGGTGGTGCAAGGTAGAAGATGGCTACATAATCAACCTAAAAGGCGAGCGCAAAAACAAAATTCCCTACGACTACAACTCGTAAACAAAACAGTTATTGAAAACCACATTGAAATTACAACAAAAGGTTGTTTCACACTTTCGTGAAACAACCTTTTTTAGTGCTTCTTGGCGTACCAATTATCGTACAAGTGATACAATTTGTGGCTCACTTCTACGCCGGCAATGTTTTTGATAGGCTCAAAGGCTTGCTCGGCTTCGGCCGATGGGGTTTCAAAGGTGTAGCCTTCGTCGTTTTGGCGGCAGTTTTGCTGTATGTCGGTTTGGGTTGGCGGGCTGTTGCTTGTGGCATCGTTATTTTGACTTCCGTTGGGTGAAAGATTAGACAAAATGCTCATCACTGCAGGGTTGGTAATCAAGGCAAATATTGCACTTGTTTTGTCTTCTTGCGAAAGGGATTTGTCTTGCAGCTTGTTTACACACGACAGCAAATTTTGTGTGTCTTCATTCAAAAAACTGCCAAAATCCACCTTGGGTTGCTCTGCCTTGCTGGAAGAAGGCTTGCCACTTAATAATTTAAAAGCAAGCAATGCCAAGGCAACCGTTGTTAAATTCATCCGCCATCCCCCATTTTTTGTAATCAATACATTATATGCCGTCATATAAATATTAGTGTATATTATTTTTTAGGAGTACGCTATGAACAACGATCCACGCAACTACTTTTACAACCAACGAAACAACACCACTAGCACCAACAAGCAAACGCAAAACGCCAGCACGCATACTGGCGATAAATCGGTTGATGAAAAAATTGCACAAATGCAAGCCCTTGCCCAAAAGTATCAAAAGGCAGGGGAAGGTCAGCTAGTAAAAGATATCGTCAGCAACGTAATTGAACAAAAGGCAAAGGGACAACTTACCAACGAACAGTTGGTTGCCTTTGCAAAAAAGGTTACGCCACTACTCAACTCCGAGCAACGCCAACGTCTAAACGCATTGGTGGATGAACTTATCAAACTGTAACAAAAAAAGGCAAGCGTTTGCTTGCCTTTTGTATTGTGTTGTAAAGATTAGTCGTCCAAAAATTGACGGATACTGCAAAACTGACCATTTGTCAATTGACAAACAACCTTATCAAAGTAGCCAGCAGCATTAGCCATGTGGTTTTGAGCGCTTTGCAAAACTTGGTCGTACTTTGCATCGTTTTTAGAAATCAACTCGTGGGTAGTCTCATCTGGCTTGTTGTACACGCTAACATATTCCACTTCAAAATCATCGTCACAAGCAATCGTAACATACGTTTTGGATGCCGAATCGTCACAGGCAAAGAAAACTTCTTCGCCATTTTTAGATATGTGAATCATGATCAAAACGTTGGAATCCAAACGTGCGTGGAAAATAAGAGTCTTGCCACTTGTATACAATGCAACGTCTACGTTTTGATACTCGTCTTGTTGCAAAGTTGAGTTGCTATATTGACCGTCATATTGAGTTAGGGCTCTTGTTACGGCCTTGCAAGCATTTGTAGCACCACAACCTGCCATCAAGCAGGTAGACACCACTAGCAACATTGCCATTAATAATACCATTAGTTTTTTCATACTAGTTACCCCCTTTTGTGATGTTACTAACCCCAGTAGCCAATTACTGCATCAACTAACTGATCGTAGGTTTTCAAATTGTTGTAAGGAGAATCTGGAGTGTATCCAACGCCGTGGATATTTTCTCCGCTTGGCGAATAAAAATACGCTGTTGTGTAGTAAATGTACCAGTTGAACGTACCCTTGTGTCCTGTGTTGTAAACAATTTCGCCTGTGTATGGCAACTCTTCGCTTGTTTGAGCAATACCCTTGCCGTAGGATGTTGTACCCATATGCACTACTGTGCCGTAGGATAGCAACGCGCCCACCAACAACTCGCTAGAACTTGCACTGCTACCGTCTGTCCAAACAACAATGTCTTTGGTGTCACCATCTTGAGAGCCAAAGTATCTGTCGTACAACATATAGCCACTTTGCGCGTAGTAGTACTCTGTTGCACCATCTTTGTCAACTAGAGTGCAACCAAGTAGTTGTCCTGCACTTTGCTTGTTGTAGGTAAGCATTCCTGCAATGTTGCAAGCGGAAACTACGTAGCCACCCGGATTGCCCTTCAAGTCAACGATAAGCTTTGTTTTGCCGCTTACTCTAAACTTTTCTAGGGCTTGCTTAAATTCGCTTTCGGCAGAGATCGTTGTGCTGCCCGACGAATAGCGTTCAAACTCGTTCAACTTGATGTAACCAACGTTACTTGGTAATCTATCTAATTGTCTGCCTTCTACAGACGATACCGCCGCACCATTTTGTGCAGTTGTAGAAAGGTTGGTGTTGTTTGCGCCAAAGTAGTACTCTACCATCACAAATTCGTTGTTGCCATTGCCCACCTTTGCGCGTTGCAAATCAACCTTAAGCAAGTCACCGTCACGCAATACGCTTACTGTGCAGGAGTACGTTTCCGCCATTTTTTCAACCACGTCGGCTTGTGCGTAATCTATTACGCTAAAGTCGTCCAGCTTTTGTCCGTTGGAATCCACACGGTTTGCGAAATGCACTATCAAGTCGCCTTCGAACAATTTGCCGTAGCTGTTACTATCTGCCATTACAGATGAAATGTACAAGCCAAACGTTGCATATTGATAGCTGATACCAAAGTACAGTTGGTTACCGTTGGTTATTTCGCCCGCAACCGGGTAGAACAAGTTGTATGCGCTTTGTGGTGAAAGAAGTCTGCCGTATTTATCCACCGATTGAAGCATTGCCGTACCGGCTTGCTCTATCATGTTGATTTCGTCTTGCGTTGTAAGATCATCGGCGTACAAAAGCTTTTCGTCAATGGTCTTGATTACTTCGTTTAGCAATTCGTTGGTTGGAACGTACTCTGGTGGAGCATCCTTTAGCATCGTCGAAAAGATAAAACCGCCGATAAATGCCAAAACCATCAAAATGCTTATTACGGCAATAGACCAGTTGCGTTTAGGTGGTTTTTCAACCTTTTGAGAGTTGAAGTTGTACCAACCTTCTACGTCCACGCGAGATGGATCTGGTTGGCTTTGTTGGTTGAGTTTTTCGTACTCACTTGTAAAAAAGTCGTCGTTTTTGTTGTAATCGCTCATTTTTTCTCCTAATATTTGCCAAGCCAAATGGCTTCGTCTAAATACTGTTTGATGTTGTCTGTGACAACCTTTCCGTCGTGCCACAAATATACACTGCCAAATGCTTGCTCTAGCTCACTTGTAAAGTGAACGACAAAGCAGTTTGACTGGTCGAAAAATTGCATCAACCTTTGAGTTTGCTCCTCGTTTAGCAGTGGCAAAAAGTCGTCTACTACCACTAGTGCGCTGTTGCGTGCAAACAAGCGTGCTAGCACCACGTCTACTTGTTGAGCAGGTGACAGTTTTTTGACCTTTGTTGATGGGTCGATACCACACTGTTGCAACAGTTGCTGTGCAACTTGATGGGCTTGTTGTTTGCTTTGCCCACGCAAGATTAGTGGATAGGCAACGTTGTAAAGTACAGTTTTGCCACCAAACAGCAACAAATTGCTGCACAAATAGGTTGCATCCATATCCTTGCCGTCTATTGTAAAGCAGTCTTTGTTGTTCCAAGTAACCCTACCGCTAGTTGCCTTTTCTAACCCCAAGACTAGCTTTGCCAAAGTGGTTTTGCCGCTTTGAGCATCAACCAGCACGGTGTTTAGTCTATCTGTTAGTTGCAACGAAAAGTTTTCGACCGTTGGATACTGCTCGTAATGATAGTGCTTTGTAACGTTTTCAAAAACTAGCATGCTTACTCCATTTCGTCTAGAGTCAAGGTGTATGCTGGGATAAAGTTAGCCAAAAAGTAATCTACTTCTTGACTACCAAGTTGTTCCAGCTCGGCTTTTAATGATTTTTCTGCCTTGACAAACTCACGGTTGCCCATCTTTACTTCTTCGATGCACTTAATATATGCGCAGATTTTATCCGCCCACTTTACAACCTTGTGCTCGATGCTGTCTTCGTCGTTGACGATTTCGTCGTAAATTGGAGCAATTTGTGGTGGCAAGTAGCCCAAAAGTTTGTCGTTGGATATTTTTTCCAAGCCCTTGTAGGCGTTTTTGATTTCTGGGTTAAAATACTTGATAGGCGTTGGCAAATCACCTGTTAGCACTTCGCTTGTTTCGTGAAAAAGTGCCTTTACTGCAATGTGATCGGCATTGAGATTTCCGCCAAAGTAGGTGTTGGATATTGTTGCAAGAGCGTGCGCTACTACTGCTACGTGCTGGCTGTGTTCCATGATGTTTTCGTCTACACTACAATACATCAGTCCCCAGCGTTTTATGTATTTCATTCGGTTGAGATATGCAAAAAACTTATACATAGCCTTCTCCTTTGGCAAGCGCCTATTGTGTTATATTTTATTATACCATTTTTTATTTCATTTTACAATATGTAAAATAAAATAAACTGAAAAATTAGCAACAAAAAAGCAAGTAGCTACACGCTACTTGCTTTTAAATTAGCTAAAGTATTTTCTCAACGGAAAGCTGTCCACAAAGTTAAACTTTTTGTTGAGCAACTTTGAAAACGTTGCTATCAACCAGCCGTTTACCAATGCCGTTACCACCGTGCCTATGCCGATGCCTTCTAGTGGCCACCAGCCAAACAAACAAATGCTCATCACTACTGCAAGCACAAGACTGAATATGTCGTAGGCAATTTTTACTTTGCCAAATGGCTTGTTCCACTTTTGCGAAAGTTCCTTGACCAATAGCTCATATACTTCAGGCGCAATGTATGTGTTGATCAAAAGCGCAATGGCAAAGGTGCACAAAAAGACACCTACAACAAAGGCTATGTGTTGTGCCAACAAACCCCATTCAAACAAATTGCAAAGTGCAATAGCACCGTCTAGTGCAAAGCCGTACAACACTGCTGTAACAAAGCTAAACAGGTAGTACCACTTAAATTTGCCCATTGCCACAACCAATGTGATAAGCAACAATGCTTGGAAGGTGTACTCTGCCATACCAAAGGTAAAAAATGGCAAGTATTGTGATACCTTTAGGTGCAAAATGTATGCAGGAGCAACAATCATGGACAATCCGAAATTGGACATTGTCATCAATGCTGAGCCTATTGCCAAAATTATAATTCCCAAGACGTAGGATAATTCGCAAGAAAAGTTTTTCTTCATTTGTAAATCCTAAAAAGTGATACCACCATTATAACACTTATTTGCCCTTTTAACAACAAAAAAACGGACTGAATTTTCAGTCCGTTTTTATTATTTGCAAACATTATTAGAATGGCAAGTATTCCATCAAAAATGGCAAATATTGCTCAACATATGGTTTAATCTTGTCCAATACTGCTGGCAACGTGCCTGCGTAGTACAAAATCAAGCCAATTCCTACTAGAGCAATCAGTATCATAAATACTCGACAAAAGTAGCTGCGTGCGTGTGAACGACGGCACAAATTAGAACCATCACAAGCATTGATTAGCAAAAATATAAATCCAATGATTGGGATAGAGTACAACACGCTCCACCAGTAGAATCCCCAACCTGACATTGGACGGTATCTTTCCGGTGCATTATATTGATTAAATTTTCTCATAGCTTTTTCCTTACTTGCTGATTGGCTTCATTGTTGGGAACAACAATACGTCGCGAATTGTAGAGCTGTCTGTTAGTAGCATTACCAAACGGTCTAGGCCAAGACCCAAACCACCCGTTGGTGGCAAACCGTATTCTAGTGCTGTAACAAAGTCTTCGTCCACTTCCGCTGTCATGTTGCCAGCCTTACGCTTTGCTTCTACTTGAGCCACAAAACGTGCCTTTTGGTCGATAGGGTCGTTCAATTCGCTAAATGCGTTACCCATTTCTCTTGCGTAGATAAAGTACTCAAATCTTTCGGTAAATGCAGGGTTATCCGCCTTGCGCTTTGCCAAAGGAGAGTTTTCTACTGGGTAGTCGTAGATGATGGTTGGTTGAATAAGCTTGTCTTCTACAAATGCTTCAAAGAATGCAATTAGCACGTTGCCCTTTGTTGCAGCCGCTTCTTTGTCTAGCTCTACGTTGTGAGCCTTTGCGCAAGCAACAGCGTCAGCATCGGTAGCCCATTCGTTGTAATCTACGCCAGCGTACTTCTTAACAGCTTCTACCATAGTAAGTCTTTCCCATGGAGAGCACATGTCAATTTCGACACCTTGGTAGGTGATTACGTCCTTGCCTACAACAACACGTGTTACGTGACGGTACATTTCTTCAATTAGATCCATCATGTCTTTGTAGTTGCTGTATGCTTGGTACATTTCAATAGACGTAAACTCTGGGTTGTGGCTAGCATCCATACCTTCGTTACGGAAGATACGGCCTACTTCGTAAACCTTTTCAAAGCCACCAACGATCAAACGCTTTAGGTACAACTCGGTTTCGATACGCAAGTACATATCCAAATCCAAGCTGTTGTGGTGTGTCTTGAAAGGACGAGCGTTTGCGCCAATTTCCAAAGTGTGAAGTACTGGTGTGTCTACTTCGATGTAGCCACGGTTATCCAAAAATGCACGGATTTCCTTCAAGATACGGCTACGCTTTACAAAAGTATCCTTTACTTCTGGGTTGACGATCAAGTCAACGTAGCGTTGACGGTATCTGATATCTGTATTTGTCAAGCCGTGGTACTTTTCTGGAAGTGGCAAAAGTGACTTGGATAGCAAACAAAGGCTTTCTAGGTGCAAAGAAATTTCGCCCATTTGTGTGCGGAATACAATACCTGTTGCGCCGATGATATCGCCAATGTCCCAAGATTTGAATGCCATGTATTCGTCTACGCCAACGTCATCACGCTTAACGTAAAGTTGGATTTTGCCTGCGCCATCCAATACGTGACAGAAACTTGCCTTACCCATTACACGACGGCTTACCATACGGCCAGCGATAGATACGCGTTGACCTTCTAGTTGCTCAAAGTTGTCGATGATATCTTGAGAAAGGTGTGTCTTTTCAAACTTGGTAACTTGATATGGGTTGTTGCCTTCTTCTGTAAGCTTTGCAAGCTTTTCACGACGAACACGCAAGATGTCGTTTAAGTCTTGCTCTACTGCTACTGGCTTGTTTTGTGGTTGATTACTCATTGGTATTTCCCCTTGATTACTTAACACTCAAAATTTTTAGGGTTTTTACTCTGCCGCTTGGCAATTTTACTTCTACAGTTTCGCCTGCCTTGCTGCTAGAAAGTGCCTTACCTACAGGAGATTCGTCGCTGATACAGCCCTTGGACAAATCTGCTTCGGCAGTACCTACGATTTTGTAGCTTTTTGATGCGGTTTCTTTACCGTTTACAATTTCACAAAATTCTACTTCACTAGCACGAATAATTTTTGCAACGGAAAGTTGAGCTTCAAGCTCCAAAATTTCGCTTTCTACTTCTGCTTGTCTTTTCTTTGCTGCGTCATATTCGGCATTTTCCGAAAGGTCGCCAAATCCACGAGCAACTTTGATTTCTTCAGCAACGTTTGCACGTTCTACTTCCTTCAAAAACTTAAGTCTCTCTTGCATTCCTTTGTAACCAACTTCGGTCAATAGTACTTCTGCCATAATTATCTCCTTTTTGCTTAATGCAACGCAAAAAGCCCGTTTTCACAGGCTCTTTTGCTTATTTTTTATAAATTATACTACATCTTTATATATTAGTCAACTGTTTCAACACTTCCGTCTTTTTTGCGTTTGGTGTGAGAAAGCGCACGAATTAGGCGATATATCCAAGATTTTTTGAGCTTGACTGCGTCAAACGGACACAACTCTTGACAACAAAAACATCTAATACAATCCTTTTGGTTGACTTTGGCAAGTTTTTCAATAGTAATAGCCTTTGCGGGACAATGGTCGGCACATTTGCGACACGCCTTGCAACGCTTTTTGTTGATTTTTACCTTTGGAGTAAGGTATCTCTTTGCAAGACGCTTCATCCACTTTGGCATGTTCAAAAAGGTGTTGGTAGATACAACTTCTACCCTGTCAAAATCCGCCATATAGTCGGGTTTTAGACTGTCCAGATCAAAGTCTAGGTTGGTCAATTCCTTATCCAACATGCCACGCTCTACTGCCTTTTGCAAAAGCGGTTGAGCAAACGGATCGTCAAACAAACTTACTGCCACCACGTCACAAAGATATGGGTTAGCAGATGCAATAAGTTTGCCGATATGCTTTGGCTTGCCGTTGGTTGGGCCTGCCCCTTCCATACCGATTACTGCATCAATTACGTTTAGCACCACCTTTTGGCTAGAAAACTGCTCGATATCCACCAAAGCATCGCAAAAATCCCACAAATCAGGGAAACGGCTGTGAATTTCTACCTTGACTAGTCCTGGGAGCAAACCGTAGTTGTTTTTTACCGCTCCGCTGTAGCCTGTAAAGGAGTGCGTCTTAAGCTTACCTACGTTGATTACTACGTCGGCGTTGAAAAAGCTGTTGCATATATCTACGTTTTTGATCTTTACACCACCAATTTCGGCACGTTGAAAATCAAAGTCTTCGTTGAGAGTTGCGCTTGTAGCCTTGGCAACGTCCGTCATCTTGCATTTGTTGTAGACAACGTTCATGTAGCCCTTGGTGTACGCACCGCCACTACTGTCGCCCACTACAACCTTTGCGCCAAGTTTTTCTAGCAGTTTAACTAACGCAATGATAACGGTAGGGTGTGTTGTGCCAGCTTGATCTGGTGACATATCTCTCACCAAGTTTGCCTTGATAAGCACTTTTGCGCCTTGTGGAACAAAGGCTTCCATGCCACCAAGTTGATTTATTAAGTTGTCTACTGCAACGTCAATTTGACCTTGCTCGTACTCGCTTGCCGATACAACGGCAACTTTTGTCTTTTCGCTCATAATTTATCCTGTTGTTTTGATTTACTTTTAGTTTTTTCAATAATGTCCAACAACTTTAGCATTGACTTTTTGTCATAAGTGACAACATATAACGAAGCGATTCCCCCATCTAACAATGTCAACTTGAAACGATAAGTTACCTTTTCATTTGTATTTTTGGGTACAAACTCCAAACGATTGATATTGATACGCCCCATGTAACAACGTACAGAAACATCGGGAAGTGAAGTTGCATAAAAATGCAAATACTCGCCCTTAAGACTCATCAAATAGTCATCGGGGAGTTTATCTTCTACTCGCTCCTTTTGATTTGGAAACAATGGTACACATCGCAAAGACGAACATCCAATAAACAGCTCTCTTTCGTCAATTTTATCTTTTTCTTTCAAAAAGTTTAAGACTTGCTGTCTTAATTTTTTAACTCTTCCAAACACGGCGTACCCCCTAGATCAACAAAAAGTCTAGTCCATTGCTGACAACGCCCGGCTTTTGCTCGATATATTCTTGCGTCAATTTGTCCAAACGCTCCCACTTATTAGGCGAAATAAGCTTTACTTTAAATTTGCAAAATTTTTCGTTTTCCGCAAAAAACAGTGCTACCTTTGGTACGAAATCTATCCAATTTTTAGTTGCATTTTCGCCAATAATTAAATCTTCTGGATAGTCATAAATTCCCGCTTGATAGTGATTTACAGTAATAAGCTTATCTCCCACTTGAAGATTGTACTTTTCCGCTATCTTGATAGGAAAACGCAACAAGCGAACGCAATCAAGATTTCCAGAATAACATGAAACGACAAATGGATTTAGGCTTACCACCCTTGCAGGCTCGGTAGCACCATCCAAAAACATTTTTTGAAATACGGGGAAGAAATCTTCGTAATATTCTTGCTGAATTGCAGAGTTGTACTTAACAAACGGTTTGAAATACAAATATTTTTGAAGAGAAAGTTGTATACAGCCAGCATTAGGTGCCCACGAATAGGCATTTTTTTCAGCTGGAACTAATGCTTTTCGCATACTCTCTACATCTTTGTATTGATACATCAAGTCGCAAAACATATCGGTATTGTACAACAAAAAAGTAACGGGTACAGCATCGTATACCGAATCAAATGCTACGTACAGCAAATTGTACAATTCGTTGTTGCTTAAGTCCACCGAATACGAACGATATTCTCCTTCGTCATCTTTTGCTGGTACAATTAAATTTAACCATACCAGTGAACCGTGCTTTTTCATATCAAAAAGCAACGCCAAAACACCTTTATCAAACGGACAAATTTCTCTTTCGCCCAATTCAAACACTTCGTCCGAAAATTTGTGAACCACAAAGCCTTCGTCGGTAATGTAGCCTTTATCTTTCAGAAGCTGTGTAGCTTCATCTCTATCCAACAATGAAAAAGTTTGTTTAAAAAACTCCTTCAAAATTTCTTTATCAAGTGGTTTCATATAGTCCTCTCTACATTTGTTGCAAAAGTTGGTCTACAAAGCTTGCAAAGCGTTGGCTTGCCAAGTGTACGTTTTCCATAAACTCGCCAGCGCCACCCGTCAAACTGTCGGACACAACCTTGACTAGCAAGCAAGGCACGTCGTTTAGCTTACAACAAATTGTGATGCCCGCTGCTTCCATTTCGCAAATATGTGCGCCAAAAGTGTTGTGCAAAAATTGCTTTTCTTCCATCTTATCTACAAACTTGTCACCCGATGCACAACGCACCAAAGGCAAGCTGGAATCTACCTGTTGAGCCAACGCCAACAAGTTGCGGTCTGTATAAATTTCGCGAGAGTCAAAGCAGTTGTATCTAGCAAGCTCTTCACCAATGGCAGTTGTATCAAACTGGTGATGCACTACGCTATCTACCAACATCATTGAGCACAAGGATATTTCTTCCGTAAGTGCTCCCACTACGCCAAAGTTGATGATGGCATCAACGTCGTACTTGGTAATTAGCATTTGGGTTGCACTTGCTGCACAAATTTCGCCTACCGACATAGGCAGTACTGCAAAGATTTGCTTGCCTGCCATATCAAACTTGTACACGTCAAAGTTGTGTACCTTTTCTACTACTACCTGTTTGTTTTGCAAAAATGGATCAAGTTCCTTTTGCATTGCTACAACAATTCCTATTTTCATAAGTCAAGTCTCCTTTGCACAATTATACCACAGGCCAAAAAAATTGGCAATAACAACCAAAAAATTACACGAAAAAACTACACAAATTTGCATTTGTTTGCTACAATGTAGTAACTATAGGAGAAACTGCTATGAAAATTTGGGTAAAAACAGTACTAGGCGAAAAGATTACTCGCAGCATCTTGCACGAGCAACCAGTAATTGACGAAAAAAACTTTGACGAAACGCTGTATCAAGTTTGTCAAAACTTGGATTTACCATCGCCATTAGTTACAAAAACAAATCTTCGCCACTTCTTTGCGTTTAACCACGTAAAGTTTAAGCCACGCGACTTTGTAGAAAGCGTTGACTTTGACTACATGGAGTTGGAGTTTGTAATAGAAAAAAAGAAAAAGTAACCGTACAACACAAAAAGGGATTGACTGCTTGTCAATCCCTTTTTTATTTGCTTGTTTTACAACTCTCTGCGGTTAGTAAACGCCTTAGAAAGTGTTACTTCGTCAGTGTACTGCAACTCACTACCAATGGATATGCCTTGTGCAAGACGTGTAACCTTGATGCCAAACGTCTTTACCGTACGAGCAATGTATGTGGACGTTGCTTCTCCCTCGGCCGTTGTATCCAATGCCAAAATTACTTCGTCCACGTCGCCTGCAAGACGCTCAAACAACGGAGCAATGCGTACGTCGGATACGTTGACACCGTGCAATGGGTCTATTACGCCGCCAAGCACGTGGTAAACGCCTTTGTACTCGCCCATGCGTTCTATTGCCATTACGTCCTTTACTTCCTTTACAACGCAAATTACACGGTTGTTGCGAGTTGAACAGATGTGACATGGGTCACTTTCCGTCAAATTGCCACACACCGAACACATTTTTACGCTTTGCTTTGTTTCGACCAAAGCATTTGCAAAGTTAGCCACTTGTTGTTCGCTCATATTAAGCACGCACAAAGCGTAGCGTTGAGCAGTTTTTTTACCAACGCCAGGTAATTTGCTAAACTCGTTTACAAGTTTTGCAATAGGTTCGGTTACTTTCATATTACATCAAACCTTTCATTGCGGCAAATGGAGCCATCAATTTGTCTTCTTCTACCTTTGCCTTGCTGTAAGCATCGTTGATAGCAGCCAAAACCAAATCTTCTAGCATTTCTACGTCATCAGGATCAACTGCTTCCGGCTTGATGGATACAGCCAAAATTTCTTTTTTGCCGTTGCAAGTAACGTTTACCATGCCACCGCTTGCGCTACCAACAACTTCTAGCTCTGCTAGTTGTTGTTGAGCTTCAATCAACTTTTGTTGCATTTGTTGAGCTTGCTTCATTAGGTTTTGCATTCCGCCTGCGCCACCGCCCATTTTACCATTGTATCCGTATTTGTTTCCCATTGTTATGTTTCTCCTTGATTATTTACTAAATTGAACGTTACTTCCCAAGCTGTTTAGTTGTTGGTCAACGTTGTCTGTTTTTATTTCTTTTAGGGCTAGTCTAAAGTTTAGACCCGCCATCTTTTTGATCACGTCTTGTAGCATATTGAAGTACTCACCTTGGATAAGCTCGTAGTAGCCCTTTTGACATGTGGCAACAAACGTGTTGCCGTCTAGTTTAGCTTCAATTTGCTTCCAGATTTCCACCAACACCTTTTCGTTGCGGCGCTCTAGCTCTACCTTGACACCACTCCAAACGGACTGAAAGCTGGTACGGTCTACCGTCACAACTGTTTCGGCTGTCAAGTTTTTAGGTTGTTGCTCTAGTCTAGCAATACGACGCTCTAGACCTTCTACGTCCACTTCGCCACTAGAAGATGCTACACGCAAAAGTGTTGCTTCAAAAAGCATCAATGGTGACAATGCAAAGCGCAAGTCTGCTTCCATACGTGCTAGGCTGTCGATAGCGTACAACAACTTTGGTACGGTTACGTCTTTTGCCATTTGACAAATTTGTTCATATGCATCTGCTGGCAAGCAAAGAAGATTTTGCGCGTTGGCACATGTCTTTGCTACCAATACGTTTCTGAAATGGATTTGCAAATCCTTGCAAAGTCTACCAATATCCTTGCCTTGATTTACAAGCATATCTACAGTTTGAAGGATCACTCCTGCTTGGTTGGATAGCACCGCACTTGCAAGTTGGCTTACGCCTTGTCTGCTTGATACGCCAAGTATGTTCATTACGTCGTCGTAAGTAAGCTGACCTTGACCAAGCGAGTAGCAACGATCTGCAATAGACAAGCTGTCACGAACACTGCCTTCACCCGCGGTTGCAATGGCAAAAACGGCTTCCTTGGTGTAGGACTTGCCTTCCTTGTCGTAGATGGATGCAACGTGGTTTGCTAGCATTTCGGTTGGGACAAGTCTAAAGTCGAAACGCATGCAGCGTGACAAAATTGTTGCTGGTATTTTGTGCACTTCGGTTGTGCACAAGATAAACAAAGCGTGTGCAGGTGGCTCTTCTAGTGTTTTTAGCAAAGCGTTGAACGCGCCTTGACTAAGCATATGAACTTCGTCGATGATGTAAACTTTGTACTTGCCAATTTGTGGTGGGTACTGAACTTTTTCACGGATGTCACGTGCGTAATCTACACCGTTGTTGGACGCAGCGTCCATTTCGATGATATCCAAGTTGGCTTCGGCAAGTTTTTGACAAGCGTGGCACTTTCCACATGGATTACCGTTGATACTATCTACACAGTTGACTGCACGAGCAAAAATCTTTGCAGTACTTGTTTTACCCGTACCACGAGTACCACAAAACAAATACGCGTGCGAAACCTTGCCCGTTGCAATTTGGTTTTTAAGCGTATTTACAATGTGATCCTGCCCAATTACTCCGTCAAAGTTATCGGGACGGTATTTGCGATACAACGCAACGTAGCTCATATTTTACCCCCTACGAGTTGCAATTTTTTTCTTGCGCGCTGAATTGCGCCATCCACCGACTTGTAACTTTTGTTCAATTCCGTACCAATTTCGTCGTAATTGTATCCAAGTATAAAGAGCAAAAATGCTTCCTTTTCCAGCGGTGAAAGTTTTTCTTGAATTATGTTGTGGATTTTCTCCCTGCCTTCCTTTTCGATTAGCACGTCAAGTGGAGTACCACCAATTTGTGCTAGGTCGTATATTTGCGACAGCTCGACGTAGTTGGACAAACTTCGGTTTTTGTTGTCGTTTGCCTTCTTCACTACTCCAATTATTTGACGCAAAACGCAGGTTTTTACAAAGGACGGAAATGCTCCTTTGTCTGGGTCGTAGTTGCCAACAGCCTTAAACAAACCAATCATACCTTCTTGCAAAAGGTCTTCGTTGTCACCACCATCAAGATAGAACTTGTTAGCAATGCTTTTTACCAAACCTTTGTATTCGGTACAAATTTCGTTCATGGCGTTGACGTCGCCCTGCTTTGCCTTTAGTATTGTTTCCAAATTGTTATCCCCTTTGGCGCAATGCTTCGTAAACGACAATTCCGCATGCAACCGATGCATTTAGCGAGTTTACTTTGCCACGCAAGTCGATAGAAATCACTCCGTCGCAAAGACTCTTTGTCAAACGAGAAACACCGTTGCCTTCGCCACCTACTACCAATGCAATATTGCCGGTTAGGTTAGCGTCATACATGCGTTGACCATCCATATCGGCACAGTAAACCCACACGCCGTTGTTTTTCATTGTTTCTATTGCAGTATTGATGTTGGTAACTCTAGCAATTTTTACGTGCGAAATTGCTCCTGCCGAGCAACGTACTACCGTTTCGTTTACTTGCACTTGACGATTTTTGCCAATTACAATGCCGTCCACACCCGCGCACTCGCACACACGGATGATGCTGCCTAGGTTGTGTGGATCGTTGATTTCGTCTAGCACTACGATAAGTTTGTCGCCGTCTTTGTTTAGCAAATCTTCTAAATCACAGTACTCAAAGTCTACTGCTTCAGCAATGTAGCCTTGGTGTTTACCGGTAACAGACTCCTTGTCTAGCACCTTTTTGTCTACAAACTGAACCTTTACGCCCATTTGCTTTGCCAATGCAACAATTTTGCCCGTTTCTTCCTTTTGGATAAGCACTTTGTTTACCGTTGTACCGGATTTGAGTAGTTCGTATACAGCGTTTTTACCTTCAATTCTCATTTTCGTTGTTCTCCACTAGTTGAAGTAGGTATTTGATGCGATCCATGTCGCCAATTAGGTACAAGTAGCCAAGTACTGCTTCTAGACCTGTAGCAAGTTTATAGTCGCGTTGAGTTTGGTTTTTTGCTACGTGAGTGTTTTTACTGTTTCTGCCACGCATAAAAACGTCTTTTTCTTCTTCGGTTAGATGCTCTAGCAACCCTTCTGCAATCTGGCTTTGCGCATGAGCATTTACTTGCTTTGATGCTATCTTGTGCAAATCCCCTGCTTTCAGCTGTGTAGCCACCAATTTTTCGCGCACAAAAAGGCTGTGCACCGCGTCACCAACGTACGCAAGTACCAGCGAATTGACGTTTCTAGCTTGTTGTTTTGTCATAGTTGCAAAAAAGTTCATAAATACAAACACCTATATTTATATAATTGTATCACATATTGATAAAACTTTCAAGTATTGCAAAATATTTCTGCATATTATTGCTAAAAATTTTGCATTTTTATTGAAAATAAAAACAAAAGGTGCTATACTGTACTCATACCACTTATAAGGAGCACTTTTATGAAGAAATTTTTCAAAGAATTCAAAGCCTTTATCACCCGTGGCAACGTACTAGATATGGCTGTCGGCGTTATCGTAGGCGGTGCCTTTACTGCTATCGTAAACGGATTGTCCAACAACATCCTTAAGCCACTAATCAACTACGTACTAAAGCTTATCTTGGGCAAAAACTCCCTAAACGAAGTTTACACCTTCTTGGGCGAACCTGCAAAGCTAGCTGACGGCACTATCGACCTTGCAAACTCCATCTATATTGACTGGGGCGCATTTATCAATGCTATCATCAACTTTATATTGATCGCACTAGTGTTGTTTGTCATTGTTAAGCTAATCAACAAAGCTCACGGCTTGACCGCTGTAAACTACCACGGTTACAGCAAACAAGAGTACCGCAAACTTAAAAAGGAAGGCAAATCCAAAGAAGATATTGCACAAATGGCAAAGGAACGCGACGAAAAAGCAGCTGAAGCTAAACGCATTGCTGACGAAGAAGCAAAACGCCACTCTACCGAAGGTTTGCTAGAAGATATCAAAGCATTGCTAGAACAACAAGTAAACAAATAACCTTAAAAAACATAAACCCCCTACCGTAAGGCAGGGGGTTTTTTTGTTTACTGTTGACCAAACTTTGATTTGTTCAATGCATTTTTTACTACGTAAATTGCTCCGTTGAGTAACTTGTCGTAGGCAATTACCGCTAGGTTGACAGCAACTACTAAAGCAAGCGCAACGTATGTTTGTTGTACTAGGCTTTCCCAAAGAGTTGGCATCAAAAGATAGACTAGCAACCCTGATACCACAAGAGCACAATTTGCTAGCACAAATCCGCCCAGCCACTTCAATACCTTGTACAACTTTAATTTGCAACTTTGCTTGTGTTGGCAAAACAACTTCCACATGCAAAAGGGCATAGCAAATATGGCAACGGGAGCAACGTACAACACGTTACCCACAAAGGCGGCTACCGTTACTGCCACTACGTATATGGCAAAAGAATACCACCCGTACCTTCCGTTTAGTATCTGCGGAGTGCAAGCAACTACCGATACCACCACCGCCAAAGCCAGCGCCACCCACTTGACGTAGGACAACGCCACCAGGCCTAGCACTGCTACTGCACCACATACTCCGCAAAGAGCAACAAGTTTGGTTTTGTTCATAGGCTTAGCATCCACCCATACAAGACATGCAATTGCAACAAGCGTTGCACATCATACAGTCACAACAAGCGTTGCCCGTGCAAGTGCCGTTGCCCATAGGCATAGTTTCCGTTTGTGGAGCATCCGTTGTGCGCAAATCCTTTGGTTTGGTTGTGCGTGAAGCAATGATTTTGTTTAGCTTATCCAAGCTATCGTGATACTTGGTGTTGTTTGGCTCGAGTTTCAAAGCAAACTCTAGTTGCTTTTTGCTTTCCAAAAACCAGTTGTTTTTGTAAAACACAATGGATTGAAGATAGTGCCACTCGCCATCACGCGTGCTACACTCGTCAAGCAGTTGTTGAGCCTTGGACAAATCATCCTTTTTGATGTGGTCGGCAATTTGACCGTAGATGCTACCAAAGTCTTGCTCGGCTTGTTTGTCTTCAAAATCCGCCATAATGTCGCGATAGGCAATTTCCAAGCGCTCCAAGTTTTCTGCTGCAAGGTTACCTTCTTCGCCAGGCAAAAAGCGATCCTTTTGATATTGAGCCTTGAGTTGATTGTATTTTTGTTCTACTTCTTCCTTAGTTGCAGAAGACGTTAGACCCAAAAATTGATATGCGTTGTAATTCATCAGTTTTCTCCTTTGGCATATTTTTGCAATATGCTTTCAGTCTTTTGTCGCAACGACTCGTACAGCATGTTGTCAAGCAAACAGTTGTACTTTGTCAAGTTTAGGTCGTTGTAACATTGGGCAATGGTGTTTAGTGTGCAGTAAGCAATAAACGAAATATCTTGATAGCAACTTGCTACGTCCAACTCGCTTTTGATATCAAAGCACTTTACAATAGGATTATACGATCCTTTTCTTAAATCTTGCTTAATATCGTCCAATGCATCCACTAAATATACCCATTTACCTACGTTGTAGCACAAATTTAGCAAATATTTGTTGTCCGTTTGCAAAACGTGTTTGGCAAAATCCTGCGACATTTGTGCAAATGGATGGCACACCTTGTCCAAAATGGTACAGCCAGATTGCTCCAACTTGCGAAGCTCGGCGTAGTTTTGCGACAATTCTTGCTCTAACTGTGGCATAAGCTTTTTTGCTTTGTCGTAATCCTTTTGGAAGGCTTTTAGTGCCATTTTCTTTTTAAGCCCGCCTTCGTCCACCACGTCGTCGTACAAGTTGAGATACACCAACAAAACGTTGGCGGCAGAAAGCTTATCCATCAATTCGGTTGGTGTGGCAACCGTTTGCTTTTTGATGGGATGAAAAAAGCAAGTATGCTTTTCAAGTTGGATATCAACATTGGTAAAGCTGTGGAACAGCACGTTGAAAAAGTTGATATCGTAGTTGATCGCTATCCTTGCCTTGTTAGAAAAATACTTTTTTGTAGAAAAACACAAACCACACATAAAAGTTTGGTACAAACCACGTTGACCGTCTTCTAGTGCAGATTTGTCCACTTGCAAGTAACCAAACATTATCTAATCCTTGGGATAAAGCCCACTTTTTTGTATACCTTAGAAAGTGTTTTGTTTGCAAGGTAGTTGGCCTTGTCCGCGCCTTCTTTAAGTACGCTTTCTAGATATGCCTTGTCGCCTAGCAAACGTTTTTGCTCTTGTTGAATTGGATCAATAACAGAAATTACTGCATCGGCAACGGCAGACTTGAAATCGCCGTAACCTTTGCCTTCAAATTGTTTTTCGGCATCGGCAATAGATACACCACTGCACAACGAGTAAATTGTAAGCAAGTTGCTGATAGCTGGCTTGTCTTCGCCGTATCTAACAACGGTGTCGCTATCGGTAACGGCACGACGAAGCTTGCGAGCAACGTCATCTTTGCTATCTGTCAATGCAATGTATGCATTTTCGTTTTCGTCGGATTTGCTCATCTTGCTTTCTGGATCTTGCAAACTCATAATTTTGCTGCCCACCTTTGGAACGTAGCCTTGTGGCACTACAAAGGTTGGAGAGTACTTGTTGTTAAATCTGATAGCAAGGTCTCTTGCCAACTCCAAGTGTTGAGTTTGGTCCTTACCCACAGGCACCAAATCTGTTTGGTAAAGCAAAATGTCACTTGCCATAAGCACTGGATAGTTCATAAGTCCAATGTTTAGGTTGTCAGCGTGCTTTCTGCTTTTTTCCTTAAATTGTGTCATACGACTCAACTCGCCAACGTAGGAGTTGCAATCTAGTACCCATGCTAGCTCGCTGTGAGCAGGCACGTGAGATTGGATAAACACCGTGCTTTTGGCTGGGTCAATACCGCATGCCAAATATAGCGCCAACAAATCCATTGTGTTTTTGCGCAAATCGGCTGGCACTTGGTTTACCGTAATGGAGTGCAAATCCACTACGCAATAGATGCAGTTGTAGTCGTCTTGAAGTTGTTTCCAGTTTTTGATAGCACCAAGGTAGTTACCAATAGTAATTTTGCCCGTAGGTTGCACACCGGAAAAAACCGTCTTTTTTTGTTGAGTGTCCATAGTTTTTGTCACCTAAAAAAGTTTGTTAGATTAATAATATACTTATTTGGCGTAGATGTCAATAGAAATGCTAGCAGAAAATAAAAAAGCCAACTGCAACAGTTGGCTTGATTATTACATACCGTATCTTTTCTTGAATTTGTCTACACGTCCACCGGCGTCAACAATCTTAGCCTTACCAGTAAAGTAAGGGTGACACTTGTTGCAAATTTCAACCTTGATCAAATCTGTGTTCTTGGTTGTACCGGTTTCGAAAGTAGCGCCACAAGCACATACAACAGTCGCTTTGTGATAATTCGGATGTATACCTTGTTTCATTTGCCTTACCTCTCAAAACATTATTTTTGTCGACATGCGACAATTCAGCCTGACAATTATATACCCAAATCAAGTTT
Source organism: Clostridia bacterium (assembly GCA_045631385.1). Lineage (GTDB taxonomy): Bacteria > Bacillota > Clostridia > Christensenellales > CAG-314 > RGIG5495. Next base: position 2,560 of record JAZQUN010000067.1, on the reverse strand, counting down.
TCGTCAAGCGTTTTTAATCATTTAAGTTGTGCTTTGGCAAAAACAAAGTTTCCTAGCACTCCTTCGCCGACTGCAAGCAAGCCGTTGATAAGCAAAATTTTGCCTATCAAAGCACCGTCTACCGACACCGGACTGTAAAACATAAGCTGTACAAACGGAATCCACTCCATATAGCCAATGTACGAGCCTTGAAGCGATGCCCAAAGCACGACAATTTCTAGCACGGTAGATAGAGCCATTACACTTGCCAAAGGCAAGATTAGCGAAAGCGCCTTCTTTTTGGTTGCTACCAACACACAAAGCGCGCCCATTGCCATCACCCAGCTAGAAAGGATTCCTAGTCCAACGGAGGCAAACGTACCTGTCAAAACTTCGGTTGCAGAGTAATCTGCAAAGCCGTCAGTAGCAGCAATTCCTACTATGCTTGCAACTGCTTGAGCCAACACAAACAATACACCTACGCCCAAGGCAACAATTACGTATGCAAGATATATTTGCCAACGCTTTTTGTTGGAAAGTACTGCGTTGCGAATTGTACCTTCGGAAAAATCTGTACCCAAAAACAAAGCAACAAAAATTGCCGTAAACATAGGTGCGTAGCTTTCTACCCTTACCAATGACGACATAGACAATGAAAAGATATCGCCACCAACAAGTTGACCAACCATTTCGGCTTCTTCGCCGCTGTAGTTAAGCAAACCTAGGTACAAAGCACTTTCTACCGCGGACAGAACTACTACAAATGCTAGCAAAACAAACAACAATTTGGATTTTTTTATGCGGAACAACAAAGTGTTTAATACGTTTATCATTTTTGTTCCCCCTTTAGCAATTCAATGAAGTAATCTTCTAGCGACTGGCTTATCGTTTGAACGTTGGATACGGAAACTCCGCCTTGGGACAACACGTTGATAACGTCAACAATTTGCACGTTGTCGTCCAACACGTCAATTTGACCAATTCTGCCCTCTATTGTGTAACCAGCTTGCTTAAGCAACGAAAATGCCGTTGGAACGTCTTGCAACTGTACGCGAACAAACTTTTTGCAGCTAGCTTCTACTTCGCTTGCATTTGCTTGCTTGATAAGTTTGCCGTTGTGCAAAAAGCAGTAGCTTGTAGCAAACTTACCTAGCTCGCTCAAGATGTGGCTAGAAATTACAAAAGTAATACCAAAGTCGCGGTTGAGCTTGACAAAAAGCTCGCGAAGATCCACTATGCCCTGTGGGTCAAGACCGTTGGTTGGCTCGTCCAAAAGCACCAGACTAGGTTTGCCTAGCAATGCCAAAGCTATTGAAAGGCGTTGTTTCATACCAAGCGAAAACGTGGATACCTTTTGGCTGGTGTTTTTAAGTCCTACTATTTCCAACGTTTTTTCAAAGTAGGCCGTGTCGTCTTTGATACCCAACATGCGTGCTTGCGCCTTTAGGTTGTCCATTGCACTCAACCCACCGTACAACGATGGAGATTCGATTAGGGCGGATACCGTTGTATCAGTACGCTCACAATTTGGACAAACGGCAAAAGTGCCAGCCGTAGGGCTGATCAAACCCACAAGCAAACGCATAAGCGTTGTTTTGCCTGCGCCGTTTTGCCCTATCAAGCCGCAAATTTCGCCTTGATTTATTTGCAAAGTTACGTTGTTTACAACCTTTTTACCCTTGTACTCTTTGGTAAGGTTGGTTGTAGTAATTATTGCGTTACTCATTGTTTTCTCCTTGAGTTGAAGTTGTGTTGAAGTAGTCGTACACCTTTTGTGCCGACGTTGCCGTCATGCCTTTGACGGACTTTAGTTGCTCGACTGTGGCAGATTTGATGGCGTCCACGTTTTTGAAGTGACGATACAACGCCATTTGGCGCTTTGGACCGATTCCATCCACTTCGCCCAAAATTGTCTTGAGCGAGTTTTTGCCGTGCAACTTTCTGAAATACGTGATAGCAAACCTGTGCGCTTCGTCACGCAAATTGATAAGCAAATTTAGTGCGTAGCTGTTGCGTGGCAGCACTACCGGTTGATTGTTGTGCAAAGTATACACCAATTCCTCACGCTTGGCAAGTGATACAAGTGGAACTTGCACGCCACTTTCTTCCATGGCTTGACGAGCGTAGTCCAATTGACCAAGACCGCCGTCTACCACTATCAAATCGGGCTTGATGCCAAATCGTTGGTCGCCCTGCTTGATGTGGGCAAAGCGACGCAACAACGTTTCTTTCATGCTGGCAAAGTCGTTTGCACCTTCTACCGTCTTGATTTGGAAACGTCGGTACTGCGTAGATGCCTTTTGTCCGTTTACAAACACTACCATGGATGCTACCTTGTCTACGCCACTGATGTTGCTTATGTCGTAGCACTCAACACGCTTGGGCAGTTGTTTTAGTCCAAGCAACTCTTTTAATTGATGTACGGCACCCACCGTAGCGTTGTATTTGCGATCAATTTCCGTTTGGCTCTTGGTCAAATACTCTACGGCGTTGCGGTAGCTCATTTCTGCCAGTTTGCGTTTGTCGCCTCGCTGTGGATGGGCAACGGTTACCTTGCATTTGCATTTGGCAGAAAGCAAGC
>JAZQUN010000066.1:0-5642 GCA_045631385.1 Clostridia bacterium | reverse complement strand
AAAACTTTTGCCGACACCGTGGTAGTTGTTTTGAGCGGAAATTTCACCCAACGTGGGCTACCTGCTGTATGCAACAAATACGCTCGTGCTAAACACGCAGTCGTTGCCGGCGCAGATTTAGTCGTAGAGTTGCCTACAATTTTTGCCACTGCCAGTGCACAAAACTTTGCAACGGCTGGAGTAAAAATTGCTAACCAAATTGGTAGTGATTACTTACTGTTTGGGAGCGAATGTGGAGACATCAACAAACTAACCAACTGCGCAAACAGCATGCTTCAATGCGAAGAAAACAATGCAACAATTAAGCAGCTTTTGGATCAAGGCATGTCCTATCCACAAGCACTAGCGCAAACATTTACTCAATTTGAAGACCTGTTGAGCAAACCAAATAATTTACTTGCAATAGAGTACGTCAAGGCAATACAACGCACAAATTCAACAATGCAAGCCGTAACTCTCAAGCGTGATAGCGACTACAATGATGAAGCTAGCCAAAGCAGTAAGGCCATCAGACTTGCACTACTACAAAACAACGACTGTTCGTTCTGCGACAGAGAAGTTTTAAACGATTGCCAACTTGAAGCAGAAACAAATTTCAAGCAATACGTAGCAACGGCAGTTGCAACAATGAACACTGATTACTTATCAACCTTAGAAGGTGTAAGCGAAGGTATCGAAAACCGAATTTTCAAGTTTGCAACCCTAGGAAACTATGACAATTTGATCCAAAACGTAAAAAGCAAACGCTACACGCAATTGAAACTTCAACGCATTTTGCTAAATGCAAGTTTAGGCATAACAAAGCAAATGGTAGAGAATGCAAAGTTGCTTCCACTACCAGTAAAAGCTCTTGCTATCAATGCTCAACGCCAAGACGTTTTGTCACACATTGCGCCAACGCAATCATTGCAAAACCCAGTTGTAGAGCAAACGACACTACTTGCAGACAGATTATATCAAGCGTGCAGCAACGAAGTAAACGTTCCCAAAGCACTACTAAAAATTTAACAACATAAAACAAGCCTTGCCAACGTACAATACAGTATGTCAGCAAGGCTTAAAATTTTTGTTAGCATTTTTGCCCTTATTGTAATGGCACTTTTTATCTCAAACGTACAAAGATATGCCATCGTTTTTTTCAACGGTCTGTCTATTTGGGCAAACAACGTTCTCCCTACCATTTTGCCCTTTATGATACTGTGTGGCATAGCCACAAAATCTGGCGGAATACAGCTGTTGTTTAACAAAAGCAAACTTGCAAACAGACTGTTTGCCGCTCCTCAGGGTAGCGATTGGTTGTTTTTCCTATCGCTTATATGTGGTTACCCCATTGGTGCAAAATTGATAGCACAACAAGGCAATCAGATGGATAATATCACAGCAACCAAACTGGCAACTTTTTGCACTACAGCCAGCCCCGTATTTATTTTAGGTACTGTAGGAAATGGATACCTACACAACACTACCGCATCAGCAATATTACTTACAAGCCACGTATTAGGCTGCATTTTCAATGGACTAGCATACAGAAAATTGTTTTGTTCAGAAAAACAACTTTGTCCAACCTTGCAAAGTGACAACGTATTTTCAAGCGTAATAGATGCAACAAACTCTATACTGATAGTTGGAGCTCTTATCGCACTATTCAGCACGTTTTGCACAATGGTTTGCGACATACTCCCTAGATGGTTCAACACCGACGGAATACTTGTAACGTCCTTTTTACTTGGACTGTTAGAAATGACGACAGGTTGCATCAACATTTGCCAAGTTGCCAACACATTCACATCAACAGTGCTATGTTGTTCATTGATATCCTTTGGCGGCATGTGTGTAATACTACAAATGATGACTTTTTTAAACCAACTTAAAATAAAAATAAGCACAATTGTACTTACAAAGGTAACACATTGTGCTTTTTCTACCATTATTTGTTTTACATTAGCAAAATTGCTTGCTATCTAGCTTGATACAACTTCAAAATCAGTTCTTCAGTTTGTTCAAACGACAAACACTCATCCGTTTTAGATACTCCGTATCCACAGCCTTTGCCAAAGTTGAGATAGCTTTCCATCATGATACCACAAACGCTCTTGTTTGATACAACGTCAAGGGCGTTTTTGATTTGATTTTGCGCAACTTTGTTGCTGTTAGCATGCGAAACGTCAACCATTACAAACGGATCAACTCCGTACTTGCTGCAGTAATCCACAAGAGTATTAACGTCGCTATCCGACAAATTTGCAACCATCTTGTCGTTTTGAGAATACCCACGCAAAACAGCATGAACAAACTTGTTACCAAAAGTTTGCACTTGATAGCCATCAATTAAAAACGCTTTTGGCTTACTTACGGCATATATCGACTGGGTAGTTTGCAACAAATTGCCATCAGTAGCATTTTTGATGCCAACAACAGTATCCAAACCACTTGCAAAGTTACGATGAGCAGTATCAAGGCTACTTCTCGCACCCAAAAACCAATATGATACGACGTCGTCAAAATAATCAAAGTGTTGACAAAACAGCAATTCATCGGCTATTGGCAAACCAATTTCTAGACAGTCTATCATCAATTTGCGACATTGCGCCAAGCCGTTTTCTAGGTCTACAACTTCGCCATCGGCATTGTGAAACGCAAGTCCCAAGTAGCCATCCCCATCAGAGTGAGGCTTTGACGTGTAAATTCTTGCAACTACAATAATTTTGTCTGCAACTTTATCAGCCAAAGACTTAAGTCTTTGACAATATTCGCGCACGGCAATAGGATCGTCAGCCGAGCAAGGGCCAACGACAACTACAAGCTTGTCCTTACTAACGAAATTGGCCTTAAGCATTGCGTCAAAAGCCTGCTTTTTTTCTATCAATTTGCTTGTTAGTGGCAAATCTTGTTTCAACTGATATGCGGTTGTAATCTTTTTGATTTTATTAAACATGTTATTTCTTAAGTAATCGTGTAATTTGTTGCGCTAGCCCTTGTGGCACAAGTGCACTAACGTCTTGATTTAGACCTACAAGTTCTCTTACTAACGAGCTAGAAATGTGTTGATATTGCGGATCGCCAACAACAAAAGTAGTTTGTCCACCCCAGTACTGCCTGTTGACAGCAGCAATATCCAACACTTGTTGCAAATCAGCAGTATTTCTGATAGATTTTATCATAACATTAGCATTAACCGACTTGCAAAAATCAGTCATCATACCTTCGTGCAAGCATACTTCAACGTTGCTTAGATGATTCAAGGCCTTAGATGTCAATTCAAGGCGTTGCTCGTTAGTCAAAGCATACTTTTTGTCGGCGTTTACTCCAACAACAACGTACAATTTATCCACCGTTTTACTTGCCCTTTCAATAGCGTCTACGTGCCCTACTGTAATTGGGCAAAACGATCCTGCATAAACTCCTATCATTGCATACTCCTTTTCAAAAAAACAAATTGAACTGTGCCTATTTTTCTATCCTTTACAACCTGGTACTGATTTGGTATTTCAAACGGTTGATTGCTTTCGCAAACAACTTGTCCACCATCAGCCAACAATTGATACTGATCTATTAGTTGCAAAACATCTACGTAAAACTCTGCTGCGTAAGGTGGGTCTAGATAAATCAAGTCAAATTGATTTGCAGCAAACGATTTCAATGCCGTTTTGTAATCCATTTTCAAAACTTGCTGATTCGCAATACCTAACGACGTCAAATTTTGCTTAATTACCTTTACAGCATCTACATTGTTATCACAAAATACGCAAGAGTTTGCACCACGCGAAAGACACTCGATACCAATTTGACCACTACCTGCAAACAAATCCAGACAGTTGCTCTCTTGGATATCAAATGACAACATATTAAACAAAGTTTCCTTTGTCCTGTCCAAAGTTGGACGCGTATGCTCGCCTTTAGGCGCAATCAATTTGCGACCTTTATATTTGCCACTAATTACTCTCACTTTTACCTCGTATTACACAACGCTTCGTACATAAAAGCGTGTTTATTCCAATGTGTATTTTTGCCAAATAAAACAGCTATGTCCCCCGCCGAAACGTCTGTATTAGTTACGTCTACCATCATCATACCCATACACACGTTGCCTATTTGTCTACATTTGTTACCATGGATATCGACAATGTAATTATCGGAAAAACTTTTGCTAAAACCACTAGCGTAACCGACGTCCAAAACAGCAACCGTAGTATCGTCACAGCAGCAATAATTTGCGCCATAGCCAACGCTATCCCCAGCACAAAGCTTCTTTATTGAAACAACGTTTGCAACAAAAGTTTTTGCAGGAATCAGCCTATCATTGCCGTAGCCATATAGTCCAAGACCAACACGCACCATATCAAGATGATACTTAGTATCTAAAAATGTAGCTGCAGTATTTGAAATATGCTTAATCACACAATAGCCAAGATATCTTTCAATACTATTTGCAATATTACAAAACAATTCAAGTTGCTTATCGGTAAATGCAACGTCACAGTCAGCGCAAGCAAAGTGAGAAAACACTCCTTCCACATGGATGTTGCCGTCTCTCAACAAATTGAGCAGCTCATCAACTTCATTTTCTACAAAGCCAAGCCTACCCATGCCAGTATCAATTTTGACGTGTATTCGCGCTACAACTCCAATTAATTGTGCGCACTCAACAACACGACGAAGTGTTGAAAAGCTATCCACGGTCAAAACAAAACCATTATTTAGCGCTACCAACGTATCGTGTTTGTCACATGGCAGCAAAACCAATATATCTTTTCTGATATCAAGTAGTTCCAGCCCTTCAGATACGCTGCCAACAGCAAACATATCCGCTACAGTGTCCAAAGCCTTTGCCACTTGCGTTATGCCGTGACCGTAAGCATTACTTTTGACAACTGCACAAAGTTTTTTATCAGCAATACTACTTTTTACAACATTTGCATTATGAATAATTGCATCAAAATCAACTAAAACCAAGAAAAACCCCTTAAAACAACTATTTTTAGTCATTCTTTTGTGCTTTTGATGCTTATGTAAATAAATTATAACACAAAATTTTGTTTACTACAACAATAAAATGTGATATTATTAATATATGAAATACAGATACAAATTACCAAAGTTTGCAAAAATTGCAACACCAATAATTTGCACTATTCTTTTGGCAACAACTGCCTACTATGTGCTAATTTCACTAGAAGCGTTTGGATTACCACAAGGCAACCTATCCATCAACATCTCTGGCGCAATTGTGTGCCTACTTTTGTTTGTGCTTGCCGTATGCATTACAAACATCAACTACAAAATTTGCGGCGAATACTTGTGCCAAAAGTATCTATTTGCCGATTTGCTTGGCAAAAAAGTGTTGGTAAAAAACATCCTTAACATTGTTTATAAAAAGTCTGCTGACAAACTTTACTTCAGCTACTACACGCCTAACGCATACGACCCAATTATTGTATTGGTATCAATAGACAAAAACAAAGTGAATAGCTTTGTAAACATGATAAAGCAAGCCAACCCTAACGTAATCTATTTTGAGGAAGAGTAATATGAACGTAGTAATTGCAAGCAACAACGCTCACAAAATCAAAGAAATAAAAGAAATTTTGCAAGACAAATTTGAAAACTTGTAAAGTCGGAGGCCAAGCGGGCTTAGGAAGACA
>JAZQUN010000065.1:0-8639 GCA_045631385.1 Clostridia bacterium | reverse complement strand
GAATACAAGCGTGGCGCAGGCTCCTTCCACCACAAGTGGTCCCCCTCCCTCCGGGAGGGAGGCAAGGCATATAAATGATGTGCCGACAAACTGAAAAAGAGATAAAAAAAAGGCTCTCGTGTGAGAGCCTTTTTTTGTTACTTGTTTTGTAAAAATTGCTTCATGGTTTGTACCAAGTCGGCGGTGATGACGTGCTCGATACGGCAGGCGTTGTCTTCGGCAACGGTGTCGTCTGCCCCCAATGCAACCAACACTTGCGTGATGATTTCGTGGCGCTCGTAGATATCTTGTGCACGTTGTTTGCCACTATCGGTCAAGGCAATAGCACCGTTTGTTACGGTGACGTAGCCCCTATCTACCAGCAGGCTTACTGCCCTTGATACGCTTGCACGAGAGTAGTTGAGCTCGGTTGCAATATCTATTGAGCGTATGGTGTTGCCTTTGTTGGTTAGTAGAAGGATGGTTTCGAGATACATTTCTTCTGATTCGCGGTATTTAATCATTGATCTATCTCCTTGTTTTCATTTGTGTTGCTTTGACAAGAGCAACTAGTACAGCCACCCTTGGAATAGGGACAACCGACGCACTTTTGTCCACGACGCTTGGCACGCACTATCGCAAAGATTGCGCCTGCTAGCACCAATGCTACGACTACGATAGCGATGAAATCTGCTGGTTTCACTTTGCACCGTCCTTTGCGCGCTTGCGCTTGGTTGTAACTAGCACGATTACTGTGGCTACTACTGCAGCTACGATGCCCCAGCCTAGCCAAATCATCCATGGACTAGAGTAGCTACCGTTGGTAATCAAAGTGCCAAAGTACATAACCAAAAAGCTTAGTACGTAGCCTACGCCTAGTTGCATAGCAACGCCTGCGATCAGCCACTTTTTGCTTTTGAGCTCGGCGTTCATTGCGCCAATGGCTGCAAAGCATGGTGGACTGAACAAGTTGAACATAAGGTAGGACAATGCTGCAACGGACGTTAGTCCCATTTTGGATGCGGCATCTACTGCGCCTGTAAAGTTGTAGGTGACGGCTAGTGTGCCTACGACGTTTTCTTTAGCGATAAAGCCTGTGATGATGGCAGACGATAGTTGCCAATCGGTACTGCCTGTAAGCGGAGCAAACAAGTACGAGAATATTTGCGCAACGTCGTGCAAGATTGATTCGTTGGCATCTACTACTTGGAAACTCCAGTTGAACGTTTGCATGATGTGAATTGCAAAGTTGCACACAAGGATGATTGTTCCCGCCTTGACAACGTACGACCAACCACGCGCTAGCATGGATTTGCATGCGCCCCATAGACTAGGCAATTTGTAATCGGGAAGCTCGATGATGAAATAGTTTTTGCGTTTGCAACCAGTGATGGCATTGATAAGCAATGCGCCTAGCAAAATTACGGCGATGCCTACAAAGTACATTGTTACGCCTACCCAAGTTGAACCAGGGAAAAATGCGCCTGCAAACAACGCAATTACTGGTAGCTTTGCCCCGCAAGGCATAAACGGTGTCAACATTGCTGTGGCTCGGCGTTCACGCTCGTCACGGATGGTGCGGCAAGCCATTACTCCCGGTACGGCACAGCCTGTACCTACTACAAATGGGATAACGGATTTGCCGGACAGACCTACCTTTTTGAAAATTGGGTCTAGCACTACCGTTGCACGTGCCATGTAGCCACAGTCTTCCAATAGGGCTATCAAGAAATACATTATCATTACCAATGGCAAAAAGCCTACGACGGCTATCAAGCCACCGATTACGCCATCGACCAAGATGGACGACCAGATGCTGTCACTGTTGAGTGCGTTTGCTATTGCTTCTTGACCTTTTTCCAACAGGCCGACAAACAAATCGGCAAGCCATGGGCCTACCCACGCTTGTGATATGCCAAACACCAAAAACATGACTACGGCAAACACAGGAAGCCCTATCCATTTGTTAGAAAGCGCCTTGTCTAGTTTGTCGCCAAAGCTAGCGTCGGATCTGCGTTTGCGGGTTTCGACGGAATCTACAACCTTGTTTACAAAGTCGAAGCGGGCACGGTCGGCTTGCTCGACTTGGTCTCTGTCGAACATGTTGATTGCTGGTTGTACGTATGGTGCAACTTGCGATTTGCCTACAAGCGATACCGCTGTGTTGACAAGCTCCTTCAAGCCTTTGTGCGAAGTGGAAATTGTTTCGATTACTGGACAACCTAGTTGTTGCGACAACTTTTTGACGTTGATTTTTGTTTGCTTTTTAGCATTTACGTCTGTTTTGTTGAGCGCTACGACCATTGGGATGCCTAGCTCGAGCAGTTGCGTTGTGAAAAACAAGCTTCTGCCTAGGTTGGTGGCATCGACAATGTTGATGATGACATCAGGGTTTTGCTTTTTGACATAGCAACTTGCGATACTTTCTTCGCTGGTAAAGGGACTCATGGAGTATGCACCAGGAAGATCGACAACTATCAGTTGCTTGTCGTTGCTATATGTATGTTTGATGGAATGCTCTTTGCTTTCGACGGTTACGCCTGCCCAGTTTCCCACCTTTTCGTGACTACCCGTCAGCGCGTTGTACATGGTTGTTTTGCCGCTGTTTGGGTTGCCTGTTAGTGCTAGTTTCATTACTTCTCCTTGTTTGTTAGCGTTTGCTAACATTGTGGTATCAAAAAAAGGACTGGTAGTCCTTGATTTAGACGATTATTGCTTGCGCAAGTTGGCTATCTATGCTGTAGCGCGCTTGCTTGATTAGTACAATACAGTTGCTTTTTTGTCGGGATACTACTGTGATGGGTTGTCCACTGTAGCAACCAAGCGAGAACAAAAATGTGTCTAGCTCGACATCGTCCGTTTGGATGTGCTGCACAACGTATTGTTTGCCTATTTGGGCTTTAGTTAAGTTCATAGTTTTCTCCATTTTGCGTTTGTTAGCAATTGCTAACACGTGGTATTATACCTAATTTTATGCAAACAGTCAAGCAAAATATGCCTTGAAACGCACTTTTGTTGGGATTTTACGCAATTTTTCACTAAAAAAGCGGACGGTTTGTTGCCGTCCGCTTGAGTGGGTTTGAGTTGGGTGTTAGTTGGTTTCTTTGTTGACTAGCTTTGCCTTGAAAACTACGTGTTTGCGGTTGCCGTAGGAGAAAATGCCGTTATCGGCTACGCCCATGAAGCTGTCGCCAAACAAATCGAAGACGTTGCCACCAATGGACAAGCCAGGAAGTCTGCCTTGCAATTTGCCGTCTTGGTACAAGTACGCTGTCATACATGGTACGCTTACGTCTCCCGATGGTGTTGCGTCACCGCCACCTGTCATAGAAATATAAATTGCCTTTTGGTTGCCCAAGATATCTTGCAAGCTTTGGTGAGTTGCTGGAATTGTTGCACCACCAATACCCAAGCTTGGTGGAGTGACGTAGCTAGCGTCTGCCGTACCAATGTTGCTTACGCCGTATTGAGCAGCAGTTTTCTTTGTGGTGAGCAAGTTTTTGAAAACGCCGTTTTCGATTAGGGCTACTTTGTAGTCGTCGTTGACTACGCCTTCGGTATCAAAAAAGGCTACGTTGCTTTTACTACGCTTGCTGTCACGGTCAAAAATTAGGCTGAAGTTTTTGTTGAAGACTTGTTGACCTAGCTTTCCGTTGAGTAGTGAAGCGTTGTTGCAGTACAAATCGGCAACAAAGCTGTTGAGAATATACTGCAAAATATCTAGGCCTTCACTGATGATTGGTAGCTCGTCTTCTTCCACTTGGTCTATTTTGTTTAGGTAGTTGTCCAAAAGCAATTTGACATCGGCGCAAATGGCATCTTGATCGTAGTAGTTACCGTCTGCACCGACAAACTCGTCCATTACGTTGGCACTTTGCTTGTGCTTGGCAAGTAGACCAATGGACAGGTTGTTGCCCTTGTAGCTGTAGTTGACACCGTCGCTGCTTTGGTAAGACGTTTCTACCTGGTTGATTAGCACCTTGTTGAAAAAGATAAACTCTGGGTTTTCCTGGGACAAGCGTTCTACCAAACTTTTGATTTGACTAACAAAGTTTTGTGGTGGGATGATGTCGTTGGTGCTATCCACACTGATGTTTGCGCTCGGTTGGGTTGTTTCGGGATAAGCTATGCCTTGAGCCAAGTTTTTGATGGCTTGTTGGGTAAGCTTTTCTACGTCGCAAGTGCCGATTTCGCCAGCTACACCGATGCAGCCGTTGTCGTAAACGCGCACGGTTGTTTTGCTTTCGTTGTTGTTGCGAAGGCTATCTACTACGCTACCTGCTACGTTGATACATTGCTTTTTTACTTTGGTTGTAATTATTTCCTTTTTCATTGCGATTGCTCCCCCTTTGTTACTGAACGTTCATCTTGGAGATACGGATATATGGGCCGCCTAGTCCTACGTTGAGTGGTGCTTGCTCCATCTTTCCACAGCCGCCTGTGATGGATGAGAACACTTCGACTTCCTTGCTTGCGCCGTCGATTAGGCCAAGTGTTTCGAATACGTTGCCTGTGATTACGGCAATTTTTACTGGACTGCCGATTTTGCCGTCGACAATTTCGTACGCCATATTTGGCGCAATAGTAAAGGTGGACATACCACTACCGTGCTTGTAATCTTTGATGTAGTAGCCCTTGGATATGCCTGCGACAAGCTCTTCAAAAGTGCTGTCGCCTGCTTGAATTACTGTGTTGGTCATGCGAACGATTGGCTCGAAATCGCAACTGACTGCACGCGCATTGCCGGTAACTTCTTCGCCTAGATACGCCGCAGTTGTTGCACTGTGAAGTCTGCCTGTCAATATGCCGTCCTTGATTAGATAGGTTTGCGTTGCCTTGGTGCCTTCGTCGTCATATGGTACGTAGCCGCCGCCTGCAATTGTGCCTGTTTCCAAAATGGATAGCACGCTGCTGCCTACCTTTTTGCCGATGGACCACTCTTTAGCAAGGGTTTCGTCGCCTAGCATAAAGTCGGACTCGGACTTGTGACCAAAGGATTCGTGCGCAAATACGCCTGCAACCACCGGTGCGAGCACTACTGGGAAGCTGCCGGCAGAATCTAGCGGCTTGGCGTTGAGCAAGAAGTTGTTGCTTTCGTCTATCCAGCTGGTGATGGTTTGGTCGGTGTCAAACGCTTTGTCGAAGCTATCGCCACTTGTGCCTTGGGCGGTGGAAAACTTATCTTCGCCGTTGGCTAGTGCCATGCTGAAAGACGAGCCTGCGTGTTGGAAATCGTACTGGATGCTTGCACCCTTGCTGGAATAGAATTGGTACATTGAGTATCTATCTTTGTACAAGCCTGTGATTAGACCAGCGTACTGCGACTGGACTAGTGCTAGCTTGGCAAGCAACGTTTCGTGCTTGGTTTGCATTGACACGTTGCTGACTTTGTTACCATCAAACTTGATTACCTTATCCACGTTGACTTGAAATCTTTGCACTACTGGGTGAGATGAAATATCGGAGTTTGGTGTGGCAAATGTGTAAAGCTCGTCAAGCTCTTGTTGGACGTTGCCTACGTCTGTTGACGACGTGTAGTACCACATTTGTCCGTCAAATACGCGAATAAATGCCTTTTTCGTGGTGTTTTCTACCATGCTTTCCAATTGTCCGTTTTTGTATGAAATAGATGACGTGTATCTATCTTCGATGCGGACGTCGGCATAGAAATTGGGATTGAATTTGTACATAATTTACCCCCTTTTTTTGTTGTTAAAAATATAGGTGATTTTACTACAAAAACGCCGTCAAGTCAATAGTAAATTGTAAAATTGTGGCAAAGAAAAACAGAAAAATTGTTGAATTGTTTGCGGTAGTTTAGCGAGCTAAAGCAAATTTGTTGGCTATCTAAAAGTTTTGGCAAAAGGGTGGTCAAAATGATAAATTTGGTGTATAATCTATCAAAAGGAGATTTTGCTATGAACTTTGGCGGACATTTGAAAGTTACTTTGTTGGACTTTCCTGATCACGTGGCTACAACACTTTTTACAAACGGATGCAATATGCGTTGTCCGTTTTGTCACAATGCGCATTTGGTTTGCGAGTGCGACCAAGTGATTACCACAGAAGAAATTGTTAGTTACTTAAACAAGCGCAAGGCTGTACTTGAAGGCGTGTGCATATCGGGTGGTGAGCCTTTGCTTCAAAAGGACATCGTTGAGTTTATCACAATGGTAAAAGAGATGGGTTACAGTGTAAAACTGGATACCAATGGTACTAGCTACGAAAAACTACTCTATCTTGTAGAAAACAACCTTGTAGATTACGTTGCGATGGATATCAAAAACAGCAAAGAGTTGTACGACACTACTTGCGGATGTCACGTGGATATTGATGAAATATGCCGATGCGTAGATTTGCTTAAGCAAGGCAAGGTGGATTACGAATTTAGAACAACCTTGTGTCATCCACTACACACCCAAGAAAGCGTAGCAGATATGGCAAAGTGGCTTGCAGGCTGTCGCGCATGGTATCTTCAACAATTTGAAGATAGCGGTAACTTGATTGGTAGCAATATGTTGCCATTTGACAAGCCATCAATGGAAACGTTGTTGCAAGTGGCATCAAAGCATTGCTCGACGGCGCAACTTCGTGGCGTAAAGTAGGCAAAAACGCGCTCTATATATATAGATAGGGACAACTCCACCAACAGTAGAGTTTAGCAAGGCAATTTGCCGTAGATTTTTTAGTGAAAATGTAGTACAATATTACCAAAAGGAGATCTAAAAATGGACCAAATAAAAATTGGACTTTTTATTGCCGAACTACGCAAAAACAAGGGCTTGACGCAAATGCAACTTGCAACACTTGTTGGCGTATCGGACAGGGCTGTATCCAAATGGGAAAATGGAAAATCGTTGCCAGATTACTCGGTGCTTGTTAGTTTGTGCAAAGTGCTGGATATCAACGTAAACGAATTGCTTTGCGGTGAAAGGCTTACTGTAGAAAACAACAATACTAAACAAGAACAACTTTTGCTGGATATGGCAAAACAGTTGCAACAAAAAAACAAAATCATTTGGAAAAACATGTGGATAATTATGTTTGCAAGCATGGTAGGATTGTTTGCCTGCCTTGCTACGGCGGCATTTTTGATTCCCGAGGGGCCTTGGCAATTGGTTGTGATAGTTGCATCTACCGTTGTGTTTTTGATACCTTGTTTGTATGCGTTGAAGTTGGAAGTTAGCGTTGGATACTACAAATGCAAGCATTGTGGACACCAAATTGTGCCCACCTATCGTCAGGCGTTAAATGCAATGCATCGTGGCACAACACGATACCTAAAATGCCCAAATTGCAACAAAAAAAGTTGGTGCAAAAAGGTTGTTGAAAAGGATGATTAGTAAACGAAAAAATTGATTAAGAAAAAGGACACTCGGGGAGTGTCCTTTTTTTACGGCAGGAGCAATCCCTGCCACTACGGTAGGAAAAATTAAGCCGTGTTGCAAGCAAGGTGGACAGATAGCAAATTGTCCCTACGGTGTAGGAATTGGGGTGTTGTTGTGCCTTATCTATATTATATAAGCGCTACGTTTTGTGGGGCAACTTGCTGGGCTGCGCACTACATTTTGTGGATTGTGGATAAGTGAAAAACACCATATATTGTGGTTCAAAAGTGAAATTGTTGGCGTTTTGTTTGCTGCTTGTCTGTTTTTGCTATGTTTGGCATACTATATATTGTGTTTTTTGTGCCAAAAATGAAAAAATAAACACAAGATATTGTTTTGAAACCTTGACAAGCAACACAATATATACTATAATAGATTTCGCTGACACTAAAATTGTGAAAAAATAATCCCAAAGGAGAAAACATATATGATTAGCGTAAAAAGACGTGACGGACAAATTACTTCTTTTGACATTGAAAAAATTACCAACGCTATTACTCTTGCATTTGAAGCTTGCAAAAAGCCATTTACTCGTGGCATGATCGAAATGCTTGCTTTGCGTGTAACTGCAGACTTTTCGTCCAAAATTGTAGACGGAGTTGTTAGCGTAGAAGATATCCAAGACAGTGTAGAAACTGTACTTATCCAAGCAAGCTACGTAGAAGTTGCAAAGGCTTACATCCTTTACCGTAAGCAACACGAAAAAATCCGTGACGTAGGCAAGACTGTACTTGACTACAAAGACGTAGTTGACAACTACTTGAAGGTTGCTGACTGGCGTGTAAAGGAAAACAGTACTGTAACTTACTCTGTTGGTGGTTTGATTTTGTCCAACTCTGGCGCTATCACTGCTAACTACTGGTTGAGCGAAGTTTACGATGAAGAAATTGCTAACGCTCACCGCAACGCTGACATCCACTTGCACGACCTATCCATGCTTACAGGTTACTGCGCTGGTTGGAGCTTGAAGCAACTTATCCAAGAAGGTCTTGGCGGTGTTGGTGGCAAGATTACATCTGCGCCTGCTAAGCACCTAGCAACACTTTGCAACCAAATGGTAAACTTTTTGGGTATCATGCAAAACGAATGGGCTGGCGCTCAAGCATTTAGCAGCTTTGACACATACCTTGCTCCATTTGTAAAAGTAGACAACCTAAACTACGACCAAACTAAAAAGTGCATTGAAAGCTTTGTTTACGGCGTAAACATCCCAAGCCGTTGGGGTACACAAGCTCCATTTAGCAATATCACTCTTGACTGGACTGTTCCTGC
>JAZQUN010000064.1:0-22526 GCA_045631385.1 Clostridia bacterium | reverse complement strand
CTTGTCTTCCTAAGACCGCTTGGCCTCCGACTTGTTGCAATGGAACAACTACCACTACTAACACCATCAATGGTGGCAATCCGTTTTCGTTGGTGAATAATTTTTGATGGTGGGCAAGCCCTATCGATAAGGAGAATTGTACAAAAAAAGGCAAGCGATATGCTTGCCTTTTGTGTTTGTATTTGGTTGTTAGTTTATTTTGCCTTTACCAATGCTACTGCCTTGGCTACGATGTCGTCGGCTGTCAAGTTGTAGTCGCGCTTTAGATCCTTTAGGTTGCCTACTTGGCTTACCTTGTCAAATACTGCAACGGCGTCGCACCGAGTTGGTTGCTTTTGAGAAAGTAGTTCGCAAACTGCGCCGTACAAGCCACCGTGTACAGAGTGGTTTTCCACAGTTAGTACTGCCTTGGTTTTGCTTGCTGTATTGAGAATTGCTTCTTCGTCCAAAGGTTTGATTGTATGTACGTTGATAAGTTCGGCAGAGATGCCCATTTCAGCCAATTTGTTTACTGCTTCCATAGCGTCGTATACACAGATACCTGTTGCAACGATGGATACGTCACAGCCTTCCTTGACAAGTGTTGCCTTGCCAAGAGTAAACTCGGTTGTTTCGTCAAAGAATTTGTCCGTTAGTTTACGTGGCATACGAAGATACACGCTACTATCCACGTCGACGATTTGTGGCAAAAGTTTTTCTAGTTGAACGTAGTCGGTTGGATCAACGATTACTACGTTTGGTAGTGCGCGCATTGCGGCAACGTCTTCGAAAGACATGTGTGTGCCACCGTTTGCTGTAGCGTAGATGCCTGGGTCGTATGCTACTACTTTGATTTTTTGGTTGGAGTAGCTTGCAGATACTGCAATTTGGTCGAACGTACGGCGAGATACAAATGGTGCAAAGCTGTGCACGAAAGGTACGTAGCCATATGCAGCAAGACCTACTGCAATACAAGTCATGTTTGCTTCGGCAATACCGCAGTTGATAGCACGCTCTGGGTATGCTTGATAGATTGGTTTTGTTCCGCCTGCTGCTGCAAGGTCGGCATCCAAAATTACTATTTTGTCGTTTGTTTCCATTAGTTGCATCATAGTTGCAACGTACTGTTTACGCATTTCCATAGTTGTGTGCCCCCTTGTTAGTTAAGCTCGGCAATAGCAAGGTTGTATTGCTCGTCCGTGCAGTTGGTACTGTGTACGCCAACGCCCATTGCTTCGTAGAAACTTACGCCTTTGCCCTTGACTGTGTTTAGTACAATGCAGTTTGGCATGCCTTTTGTGATGCCTTTGATAGCGTTTTCGATTGCTTGGTGGTCGTGACCGTCGATACGTTGAGTTGCAAAGCCAAATGCAGCAAACTTTTGCTCGAAATCTTCTACCTTAAGTACGGCATCGGTTGTACCGTCGATTTGAAGTCCGTTTGCGTCTACAAACACTACCAAGTTATCCAACTTTTTAGCACCGGCAAACATTGCTGCTTCCCAGTTTTGACCTTCTTGCAATTCGCCGTCACCAACGATAGCGTATACCATTGCATTGTCGCCAGCGATTTTGCTACCAAGTGCCAAACCGCATGCACAAGATAGGCCTTGTCCAAGGCTACCGGCTGTCATATCTACGCCCGGTGTCAAATCCATGTTGCAGTGGCTTGGAAGTTTGGTGCCAAGCTTGTTGAGTGTTAGTAGTTGGTCTTCTTCAAAGTAACCTTTGTAGCAAAGTGTTGCGTACAATGCTGGACCTGCGTGACCTTTGCTTAATACAAGTCTGTCGCGACCTGCCATTTTTGGCTCGGCTGGATTGACGTTCATAAACTTGGTGTAAAGCACTGTCAAAACGTCTACGATGGACAAGCTGCCACCAACGTGTCCGCTACCTTGAGAATTGATACATTTGAGAGTTAGTTTGCGAATTTGCTTCGCTACTGCTTGTGTATCCATTGTGGGTTTTTTCCTCCAAAAAAATTGTGTAAGTTTATTATATCACATTAGCCAACAAAAAGCATAGCTTTTTTGCTAATTTGTTTTACTTCTTTCGTGACAAGAAAAGTAAATTACTTGGGTTGTTTGGGACAAATCCTTTAGTATTTGCATTGCCTTGGCAAAGTTGGTTTCGTCCAGGTTGACAAAGGCATCGTCTACTACCAAAAGTGGAAGTTCGCCGTATACCGATTGCGACAACGCTACACGGAAACAAAAGGCGGTGAGCTCTTGAATACCTTTGGAGTGCAACTCGACAGGACGTGTGAAGCCCTTGTGTTGCAAGCTGACGTCAAAGTTTTCGTTGACGATTACACCATCTATATCTATTGCCCTTTGCAACAATGCACCAACCTTATCTGCCAGCGGTGGAAGATAGCTGGAAGATACTTGCTCCTTTGCCTTGCGCAATAGGTTCAACGCCGTTTGGACAGTGTCGTACTTGCCTTGCAAAACGGATAGTTGTTGCATTAGGTTTGCGTAGTGCTCGCCCGTTTGGGCAACACTTGGCTGTTGTGATAGATACTTGATTTGGTTTTCGAGGCTACCTAGCTCAACTCTGCATTGGTCAAGCTTGCTTTCGACCTTGTAGCGTATATCCTGCAAAGTGGAAAGTTGCAGTTTTTCTGCACTGTCTACCATTTGCATAACGTCGTATTTGGTTAGCAAAGCTGTAAACTGCTGTTTCAAACTGTTGTAGTTTTCGCTTGCTTCCGCCACGCTTGGTTGTTGAGTCAAGTACTCAATTTTGCTTTCCAAAGAGCCTAGTTCTTTGCCGTATTGCGATAGTTTGCTTTCCAACTGGTTGCGTGTATCCAAAAGAGCCGAAAGTTTGTTTTTCTCTGCTGTAAAATCTACCGTTTGCACCTGCGCACTGTTGCGCAATGCTTCGTATATGGCTTGCTTGTTGAGATACTCTTGACGCAAGTTTTTGAGCGCATCCAGATTTTGCTCTCGTGAGCCTTTTAGGTTGTACTTGGCAAATATCTTTAGCAGTTGTTTGCTTAAATCTGTCTGCTTTGACTTGACGTCGTTTTTTCTTTTGCGATATTTATCAAGAAATACCGACATTAGAACAAAGCCTACCACCATTACGGCAACGCCAACTGCCCAAAGCCTTACCACTGTTGCCGTCAATACAATACCTGCAATAGCTAGCACTGCTGCTAGCCAAATTAGTGGGGACACTTTGGTGTTGTTTGTTTGTTGTAATTGAATTTCTTTTGCCAGCTGTTGCGCTGTTGGCTCGTCTTCGGTTACTGCACGGTTGTGGGTAGTAATGTAGTCGCGCGCATCTGCAAAGGCTTGGTTTGTCTTTTGTTGCTCTGCAGAAACGTTGTTGATTTGCACCACTTGTTGTAGTTGCTCAATGGATTGCTCTACTTGACTTTTTTGTTGTTGCAAATATGCAATATCTTGCTTGACCTCGGCAAGACGTTGTCTTTTGCCGACTAGCTCATTGTAGTTTTTGTGGCTATCTAGCAGTTGACCGTACGCCGACTCTAATTGCTTGAATTGCTCGATAGATTGCTCAATTTGATGCTTTTGTTGTTGAAGACGTTGAACGTCTTGCTTGACATCGGCAAGGCGTTGCTTTTTGTCAGCCAAGTCTGTTTGGTTTTTGTTACTTTCTAGCAGTTGGCTGTACGCCAAATCTAGTTGTTGTTGGGTTTGATAAATTTGTCCGCCGTTGCCCTTTTCGTGACGGAACTGCTTGCTTAACGAACGCAAGCGATCTTCAGCACGCTGGAAGTTGTTTTCTTTTTTGTTGCCGTCTACCATATCGGTTAGTTTGCTGATAAAATCGTCGTTGGCGGTGATTTCTACAGCATCTTGAGCTATGTATAGACTTTGGCTAAACGCCGTAGCGTCAACACCGAAAAGTTTTTTGCCCAAGTTGTCTACAGAGTGCATTGCGCCTGTTGACAAATCGATGAGACGACCTTCGTGCCCTTTTGCCGTTGCCGTAAAGTAGCGCTCGACACGATAGCTGCCGCCATTGTGGGTAAAATCAACGTAGCCACCAAATTTTTCGGTGCTGCCCCAAGGCATGTAGGTGCGCGCATCCGTTTCGCCATTGGATTGCTTTTTGTACTCAAAGCCGTAAAACATTGCCTTGATAAAGCCTACCAAAGTGCTTTTGCCAAATCCGTTGTCTTGGACGGTTACGTTGAGCCCTTGGTCAAATCGACAGGTGAAATCTTTGAGTTTGCCAAATGACTTGACATAGAGTTGAGTTATTTTCATTACAAACTCACCTCCTCGTCCATTAGTGCAGTTACGCCTAGGCGCAATACGTCGTTGCGGGTACGCTCGTCTTCTATTTGCAAGGCAAGTCTTACAAACTCGCCACGCAAGGAGCGTTCGGCTGATAGTGTGTTGATATCAAAGGCAACGGTGGTCTGGTCTTGCAAGCGCAAGGCAAAGTGCTTGCCTGCAAGATTGTCCTTTAGGCGCGAAAGCGACACGTCCTTGTTGAGCGTGCCTACAATGGTTAGGTTGAGATAGTCTCTTGCACTTACGTTTGCCGTTTGATTTGCTACCGCGTTGAACAGTTGAACGTCGTTGGCAATATTGGTAGCGTCAACGGTGACGTTGCAAATGGAACGGATAGCTTGCTGTACAAAGCTGTAGCTGTTGGTGTCGCTGTCAATTACGACAAAGCCACTTGGTTGGTTTTCGTCAAAGCCACGACTCTCTAGCACACCACTGTACACCATTGGAACTTTGCCCGCCTTGTGTGTTGCAAAAAAGTGTCTGTGTCCAAGAGCAACATAGTTGACGTTGGAGTTTGCCAAAGCTTCTTTGTGGATTAGCCCGTATGCTTGGCTGTCAACGTCGCCGTGAAGCACTACAACGTTGTATTTGTTGGAATCCAAACCAAAGTGTTGCCACTTGGATTGGTCGGTGACACCGTCTAGCTCGATACCACAAATGCGAACAGAGCCGACTTCGTAAGTTGTCCACTCGCTACCAAAGTAATGTACGTTGGAATTTGTTTGTTGTTGCAACGCAAAGTAACCACTGTCTTTGCCGTGATTTCCCTTGAGTACAAATACAGGCACGTTGCTGTCGTTGAATAGTTGAGCAACGTTTTTGACGGTGGATTCGGACACAGCGCCATCAAACAAATCGCCAGCGATAATGACGCCGTCGGCGTGGATGTTTTGCGCATATACAAACATGTTGCTTAACGCATTGAATAGCTCCTGACGGCGAAGATTTGCATTGGCTACGCCCTGTAAGGGCGAATCCAAATGGATATCTGCACAATGAATAAATTTCATGATAAAACTCCTTTGCAATATTGTAGCATAGGGCAACAAAAATATCAAGGGCGAAGGGGAAATTAGCAACAATAAATTTGAGCAATAAAAAAAGCCAAGGGTGCTTCCCTTGGCTTGAGTTTGTCGTTAGAAATTGCGACGATAGTATTTGCTTACGTCAAAGTGCTCGTTGTGACGCTCGCGAGAAAGTGCGCCCGTTTCAAAGTCGATCATGTAACGGTGCATCTTTGTAAAGGTTACTGCGCGAACAACGTCTACTTGTACCAAAACAGCATCTTCGCTGTGGTCGTTGAAGTAGGTGTTGTATGCCGAACCAAAGGCATTTTTCATTTCGCGTCTGATTTCTTGATTTGCTTCGTCGCGTGGATGTCCCACTACTTTTGCTCTGCCGTGAATCTTGGAGTTTTTGCAGCACAAGCATACCCAGTCGTGAGCAGTAAGCTCGGCAACCTTTTGCGAATTTTTGTCGGTGATAAAGTACATTTTACCATCTTCGTAATAGGTGTAAACGTTACGTACGTTTGGGCCAAATTCGCCCCTTGTTCCTAATGCGCAGGTTTCTTTGTGTCCGAAATTTTCTACCAAAACTTCTTTGGCTCTTTCCCAATATTGTTGCATATTGTAGCCCCCCTGTGATTAATTTATATGTATATATTTTACACAATGATTACAGTGATGTCAATAGGGTTTGTCAAAAAAAAGCAACGTTTACTTTTACCAAACAAAAAGGACTACCACGTCTGGCAGTCCCTTTTGGCAAATAAAAACGTTTATAAGGAGGTAAAAAAACGCTTGACAATTAGTCGATATTGATGGAGTGGCATACTTTTTGTTGTTCCTTTGGAACGGATACTGTCAAGATGCCGTTGACGTACTTTGCCTTGACGTCGGCTTTGTTTACGTCACCTACGTAGTAGCTACGAGAGTAGCTTGTAGCACGCTCACGCTTTAGATACTTATCTTCGGCGTTGCTGCCCTTCTTTGCAGATACGGTGATGTAGCCGTTTTCTAGGTTCATGTTGATTTGATCACGCTCGAAGCCTGGCATTTCAATTTCCATTTCGTAGGTGTGCTTGGTTTCTTTGACGTCGGTCTTCATAAAGGACGTGTTTTCTTCGGTGAAGAATGGACGGAACAAGCTGTTGAATGCGTTGTCGAAAAAGTCTAGATCGTTGTTTCTTGTTAGGTAATATTTCATGGTTGTATTCTCCTTGATTTTGATATTTTGGCAGTCGGCATTTGTTAGTGTTAGCACTCTCCGTGTCCGACTGCTAATATTATAGCACATTTACAGGGGTTGTCAAGGGTTTTTTGAAAATTTTTGACAATTTTTTTTGAATTTTTTCCAAATTTTTCCGTTTTTACACCCGTTTTGCCACATTTTTGCTAAAAGCTGGGCAAAATTGCTTTTCGGGGCTGGTGCTGTGCTTTGTAATTGCAAAGGTATCAGTAGAATACTTGTGGACAACAAAAAAAGGACACCCGTCCGAGGTGTCCTTTTTGTTGAAAGCAAAACTATGCTTCGATGGATTGCAATGCGTTTAGAACTGCTTGATAAATACGATTGCCTGTTACTGTTGCGCCTGTTACTGCTTCAAAAACAGTGTTTTCGGTTGCCGCCAAAAGAGCAGATACCGATTGACCTTCGAATGCTGCCAATACGTTTGCTTCTTCAGTTGACCACTTTGCGCTGTCCCATTTACTACTGTTGATTGTGTAGTGGTTGGAATCTTCTGCCATTTCTACGCTTACGATCTTGTCACCTTTGACGGTAACGTTAACTTTCGTCGTGTACAAATCTTGGTTTTTGCCGAAGGTTTCGGAATATTCGCCTGCATAAGTCTTTGGACCACATGCTGCCAATGCACAAACCGTAACTGCCAATGCAATAACCAACATAACTGCTAGAAATTTTTTCATGCGTGTTTCTCCTTAAAATATATTGTAGGCTTATTATACCCCCAATGGGGTATATCTACAAAGTCATTATACACTAGGGGGGTATGTTGTCAATACGTTTTTGGTCAAAACTTTTTGACGGATGCAAAATAAATATACCTGCAATAAAAAAGGAGTGGCACGTACCACTCCTTTTACTGTTTATAGTGTTAGTTTGCTGGATTTTGCATTTGTTGTTTGCGCTCTTGACGGCGTGCTTCTACCCATTGCTTTGCTTCTGCCTTGGCAGAATCTACTGCTTGCTTAAATTGGTCTTCTAGTGCCTTTAGCTCGCTGGATACCTTGTCTTGACGATCCTTTAGAGTTTGCTTTTGAGCATCAGTCATGTTGTCATCAAACCACTTTTGAAGCTTTTCAATTTCGTCATTGATGGCTTCGA
The DNA here is from genome assembly GCA_045631385.1 of Clostridia bacterium. Taxonomy (GTDB): domain Bacteria; phylum Bacillota; class Clostridia; order Christensenellales; family CAG-314; genus RGIG5495. The sequence continues at coordinate 14,926 of JAZQUN010000064.1, read as the reverse complement.
TTACGTCCTCGATGTCATCTACTTCTTCCATTTCTGGCACGTTGATTAGTGTCTTGATGGAATTGATTTGCGCTTGAATTTCCGCCTTGACGGTTGCAGATAGGTTGTGCAGGCTTTCCATTACGCCTTCTAGGTAGTCTTCTACTGCTTCAAACTTGTCTTCCAATGCTTCGGCATCTTGTTGTGGCATGTTGGCAAGCAAACGCTCGATTGCATATTCGATGGATTCTTCCGTTGCTTGACCTTGCTCGTTTACTGCGTGCTTGATTACTGATGCTGTTTCTTCGACGGAAAGTTGAAGCTTTTGGCAAGCTTCACGCACTTGCTCCTCGGATACGTATTGTTGCACTTCTAGGTCGATTTCTTCAATTTTTAGCAATGCAAAGTATGCTGTGCGTAGGGCAAAGAATTTGGTGCCTTTTAGCGTTAGCTCCAAATCGGTGATGTCTACAGTTGCGTACATGCCGTCTAGTAGCAAGCTTTTTGCTGTGTCGTAGGCAATTTTTGCTTCGGTGTAGATTGCCTCGTAGACATCGTTGATTTTGTCTTTGTAGTACTCGTGAGTTGTCTTGACAATGTTTGCAAGTTGTTCGTTGCTCATTGCCGCTGCCTCGATAAGCGTCAAAGAGCGGTCTGCGGCCATTGCTGCCTTTACCAAGCGATACTTGCCCACTGTCAACGCTTGCACGTCGGCATTGTTTGGGTACTGAGCCTTTAGTTGATCTAGCTTGTATTGTTGGTAAGCCCCTGCCGCATTTGTTAGCTCGGCTTGGATGCCTTCCTTGGATAGCTTTGCTTCAAAGCTTGCCTTGATTTTGCCAAAAATTTCTTCTTCGTTTGCTACGTCGTCGCTGGATACTGTTACACTGATTACGCCGTCTTGGGAAACGTAGCCGTATTCTTCAGCAAGAGCTGCAATTTTTTCAACTGCTTGATCGACATGCTTGCCTTGTATGCCAGATACTTGATACAACAACACTTGAGCGTCTTCGTTCATAGCGCGAACAGTCAAAACTCGGTTGTTTTTGTCCAACGTCAACTCGATAGATGGGTTGATGTCAATGGCAACGTAGGTTTTCGCTTGCGCTTGTGTAGGATTGCACGCTACGAACAAGCCAAGAACGCTTGCTGCCAAAATAAGTACTGCTAATAAAATTGGTAGTTTTTTCATAGTTGTATCTCCTTTGTTTATTTGCCAATCAGCCATCAAACTGACTGGCTGGATTTGTTTTTCCAACTTAATTATACAGAAAACAAAATGAACGTTCAAGAGAAATTTTTTCGCTTTTACAAACTGAACTGCAGTCAATTTAGAAGCAATTTAGTGCGTAAATGTGGTTGCTAAATGTGGACGGTTAGTGTATAATGTTGCTTGACGGAGAAACACAAATGGATATCAAACAAATACTTCAACAAAATAACTTTAGATTCAACAAGCAGTTTGGTCAAAACTTTTTGACGGATAGCGCGTTGCTGGGCTCGGTTGTTGCCGATAGCGGAATCACGTCGGACGACGTGGTTGTGGAAATCGGTGCAGGCGCAGGTACGCTTACTCGTGCACTAGCAAAGGTTGCCAAGCAAGTAATCGCTTTTGAAATTGACAAAAACTTGGAAAAGATACTGGGCATCACCCTAGCAGAGTTTGACAACGTCAAGGTTGTGATGGGCGACGTGATGAAATACAGCATGGCGCAAATACACGAGCTTGTAGGTAACAAGCCTTTCAAGGTGGTGGCAAACATCCCTTACTACATTACTACACCACTTATCATGAGATTTGTAGAAGAAAGCGACCTTGCACAAAGCCTTACTCTTACCATCCAAAAGGAAGTTGCAGAGCGTCTTGCTAGCGAACACGACTGCAAAGATTACGGCGCAATTACCGTTGCCGTTCAAGCCGTTGCTGACGTGGAGATTTTGCAAATACTTGGTAGAGAGTTGTTCTACCCTGCTCCAAACGTAGACAGTGCGGTGGTAAACGTTGTGTTTAACCGCGACAAGTTGGATATTGGCGACCATGCGTTTTTTAGAAAGACGGTAAAAAACAGCTTTGCTATGCGTCGTAAGACACTTGTCAACAACCTTATGAACGCATTTAAGATGAGCCGTGACGTATCTGAAGGCATCCTTGCCGATATGGGACTGCCAGCAACCATCCGTGGCGAAGCATTGAGCGTAGAACAATTTGTAACGTTAGCCAAATTGATTAAAGAAAAGACACAGCAATAAAAAGCAAACAGCCCTAGAAAAAGGGCTGTTTTTATTTTGCGGGCGGAGCAATCCCCGTCCCTACAGTGTTGCTGTTGTTGATCCGTATGTTGATAGCGAGTAACACGGTTGCTCTACTACGGTGTTGACAAATTTATGGTCACATAATCAATAGAAGTAGAATAAATATCATATTTATTTATAATCTAATTTTTGATTGTGTATTGACTAATTGGTAAATTGTGCTATACTTGGGCTATCAAAGCAAATTTTCATAAGGAGAATACAGTATGAAAAAGAAATTGCTACTTTTACTAGCGTTGGTTTTGCTAATTAGCGCATTGACACTACTTACTGCTTGCGGAGAACACAAGCATACCTACTCGGAATTTGTGCCAGAAGTGCCTGCAACTTGTCAAAGCGAAGGAACACTTGGCCACTACAACTGCACAGGTTGTAGCTTGTACTTTGACGAAAACTACGCTGAAATCACCAGCGTAAATATCCCAAAAACTAACCACGTGTATAGTTCGTTTAATGCCGAGACCAACTCGACTTGCAGTCAAGAAGGTCACGTTGGTCACTACGAGTGTACTGTTTGTAACGCTTACTTTGACCCTAACTTGAACGAGATTGCTGATATTTCCATCGAAAAGAAGCCTCACACTTACGGCGATTTGATTGACGGCGTGGAAGCAAACTGCAACGAAGAAGGCTACATTGCGCACTACCAATGTGCTGATTGCCAAGGTTACTTTGACGAAAACAAACACGCTGTTGACTCCGTTGTTGTAGCGCGCACCGGTCACGAATACGGCGCATTGGTTGCAAGCGTTGCAGCAAGCTGTTTCTCTGACGGTAACGTAGAATACTACGAATGTACTGATTGCCACAAAAAGTTTGACCACAACAAGCAAGAAATATCTTCGGTTGTAGTGGCAGCACACGGCAGACACGACTACGTTGGCGGTACTTGTACAAGATGCAGCTTGCCAGAAGGCGTAAAATCGGTTGCTGAAGCAATGATGATCAGAAACAAGATGGAACTTGTTACTTTGCGCGCATCAGTACTTGGATACACAAGTAGCTACAACGGTGGTTACGTTTACTTGGTTGTAAAAGACCTTAACTCCGACCAAATTTGCGGTATCAGAAAGCAAGTTGTTGGCGACGGCATTGACAACATTGAAACGTCTTGTGTTGCGGGCGACTCACGTAACCCAGCAGGTCCATTCAACGTGGGCGACATTGTAGAGCTTCCTGTAAGCGTAAACGTTGGTACTGCTACTGTTGGTGGCGGCAAAGACCAAGTGTTGTTTATCTACCGTGGTGTAAACTTGGCTGACCAACCAGGAATGGTACAAACTTACACAATTGGTAGCACTACCGACCTAGATATTTCTGAAAAGGGTGCTGTTACTACAATTACTAGCCAAGACCAATTGGTAGAGTTTTTGAGTGGCGCAAATCAATGGAAACTTGTTTGCTTGAAGGGTACGGCACAAAATCCTATCAAGATGGCAACGTTTACAAAGGATGACAAAGAAGATATTTCTATTGAGTACATCAACTTCTTCTTCCACAACGACGTATCTACAAAGTCTGACGCAAAGGCTGCCGGCGCATACCCAGTACTTGCTAACTTTTCTAACGTTGCGCAAATGACACAAGCACTATCCACAACGTTGTTTGGTCAAACAGAGTACGAAAAGACAGACTACAGCAAACCAAACTACTTTGTAGGCGAAATCTACTGCATGGTTGTTGGTGGCTCGACAAGCTACTTCCACTTTGTAATCTTGCAAGAAAACCACATCCACAACGAAAACGACTTTGAAGGCATTGCAATTACTCCTGCTGCTGCGAAAAACGCATTTTACAAGCAAATGGAAGTGAAGGCTGGTCAAATTGGTATCGATTTGAAAGCAAATATTACAAGTGCTGTTGGCGTGGCTAACGTAATTGGTTGCAACGACCTAGTTCGTATGGGTATTGCTGCTATGAAAAACCCAACGGTTGCAAGCCTTTGGGGACAATCATCCGTTGCCGCACAATACAAAGACAATACAGGCACAACTAAACAAATTACCATCACCAACCGAAACATTTCGGATATGACTTTGCAATACATTCCACTTGACCAAATTGTTGGTATCAAGGGCGGCTCGTTGAGTGGCACAACTTCATCTAGACCATATCCAATTGCCAATACACTTATTGCAGTTAAAGGTCCAGATGATACCGTAATGGTAATTGCAACGGTAATGAACGGAGCAGATACAACCGACCGCAACCGTTACAAAGCGGCGGCTCAAGTGGCAGAAATTTTGCGAGCAAAGTACAACAACCAAGACACAACCGAATTGGAAGCAGCACTAGATTGCTTTGCTGCAGCAGGCGTTATCCTACCTAAAGAAAACGCTCCAGCTAACGGCTACGACTGGTGGGGTGCAAACTCGACAGTAATCAACTTTACATTCAACGGCGATGCGGCAATTACTACTGCATCCTGCTGGAAAGTAATGACTGCATTGACAGCACTAGATTTGTACGACGCAACACACTTCAACGAAGAATTTACCGTTTACAAATCCGAGTTGAGCAGCACTATCAACTCGTCCGTACCTAACTTCCAAGGTGGCGAAGTAGTTACATACGAAGTAGCAATGCAATCGATGTTGCTATCTTCTAGCAACGTTGCACCAAGCGCTATCGCTAGATTTGTTGGCGAAAAGTTGGTCAAAGGCGAAATTGCTCCACTAAACAACTGACACAATAGCAAATAAAAAAAGACACCCGTGTGGGTGTCTTTTTGTTTTGTGACAATACTATACTGCAAACAAAATGGCAAGGAGTGCCGTGATTTCTCTGCGAGACAAAAAGCCTTCCAACCTGTAAAGGTATCTGCCAGTACGATAATCCTTGATGTAGTTGTTGTCGTAAGTGGCTATCATCATGCCGGTGCGGTAATCCTTGACGGTGTCGCTTGTGATGGTCAAAATGGAGCGACCGGTACGGTAATCCCTGACGTAGCCGCCGGAAATATCAAATATGCAAAAGTTGGTTGTGTAATCCAGCACTTTGTCGCCACTGATACGGTAACGAGACCGACAGGTGACGTAATCTTTGATGTATTCGCCGTCGATTGTAAGCAACGTGCGACAGGTTGTGTAATCCTTGAGATGTGCCATGGTTGTTTTTTCCTTCTGTTAGTTGATAAATTTATTATACCACCACGAAAAGATTTGTCAATAGCGTTTGTAAAATAAAAAGACACCCGTGTGGGTGTCTTTTAGTTTAGTTTATGATTAGTCAGCTACGTATGGGATTAGAGCCATTTGTCTAGCACGCTTGATTGCTACTGCAAGTTCACGTTGGTGCTTTGCACATGTACCTGTCATACGGCTTGGCAAAATCTTGCCCTTTTCTGTCAAGTACTTGCGAAGTTTTGCTACATCTTTGTAATCGATGCTCTTTGCCTTTTCCAAGCAAAAGCTGCAAACCTTACGACGAGATGGTCTTCTTGCTGGCTTTTTGAATTCTCTGTTTTCCATTATCCTTATCTCCTTATTAAATTAGAAAGGCATGTCGTCTTCGACACCACCGGAAACTTCTTGCAAAGAGTCGATGGATTCGCGAGAAGCACTTACGCCTTGTTGTGTAGCCCCATCTGGACGGGACAAGAACTCAACTTGATCAGCGCGGATGTCAAATGTTTGACGCTTTACGCCGTCACGTTCGTAACTACCTGTTACGATGCTGCCTACTACTGCTACTTTGCTACCTTTTACTAGGTACTTTGTGCAGTTGCTTGCAAGTTGGTTCCATGCTACGATGTTGATGAAATCTACTGCATTGCCTTCACCATTGCGGTTGAAACGGTTTACTGCAATAGAAAAACGACAGTTAGTGTTACCTGAATCAAAAGTAGAGCCTACAGGATCTGCTGTTAGGTTACCAATCAAAAATACTTTGTTCATATTTTCCTCCGGTAAAATTACTTTTTAACTACCATGAAACGTTCAACGCTGTCGCTAATTCTCATGATACGCTCCAATTCGCTTGGCAATGTTGCTTCTGCTGTGAAGTTTACCAATACGTAGTATCCTTCGTTTTTGAAGTTGATAGGATAAGCAAGCTTCTTTGTGCCCCACTTTTCTACCGATTCTACAGAACCACCGTTTTCTGTAACAACACCATTAAGCTTTGCAATCAATGCTTCTTTAGCTTCGTCTGCAAGGTCATTGTTGATAATGTACAAAAGTTCGTAATTGTTCATTGTTTTTTTCCTCCTTTTGGTCTTATTTCGGCCACAAATAACTACCTTGTGGCAAGGGTGCCCATTACGAGCCATACTATTTTACCACTAATTGACTTTTTTGGCAAATGTTTTTAAGCAATATTATATTACAAAAAATTTGCGTTTGCTCTTTATTTATCTTTTAATTTGTGTTATAATAGAAATCTATTTTTATTTAGGATGGTAACTTTTTAATGAACTCTCCAAAAGAAATTGCTTTGAACTACGTTGAAGTTGCCAAAGGCAAGACTAGTCAGCGCTGGCACAAGACTTTGCTACTTGGCATAATGGCTGGTATGTTTATCAGCCTTGGCGGTATGATAGCTATATCTGCTAGTTGTCACAAAACAGGGGTGGAATCTGCCATTATCAAGGGTTTGGTGTTCCCGATGGGGCTTATCCTTGTTGTTTTGTGCGGTAGCGAATTGTTTACCGGTAACTGCTTGCTGTTTGCTCCGTTTTTGAGCAAGGACATCACTGCAAAAGGCATGTTCAAAAACTTGTTGTTTACCTACCTTGGTAACATAATCGGCTCGGTTGCCGTTGCCTTGTTGGTTGTATACAGCGGAAGCTTGAACTCCGCAGCAGTTGACATGACGGTATCCATTGCAAACGCTAAAAGTGCAATGAACTTTGGCGAAGTGGTTATACGCGGTATCTTGTGCAACATCTTGGTGTGCATTGCAGTGTGGGCAGCAATGGCTGGCAAAACACCTGCGTCAAAAATCCTTGGATTGTACTTGCCTATCTTTGCATTTGTAGTACTTGGATACGAGCACTGTGTTGCAAACATGTACTACTTCTCGGCGGGCATTTTTGCCGCTGCTAAATACGGTGTAGAAAGCACAATGACTGCAACAGGCATACTTGTAAACAATATGCTACCTGCAACCATTGGCAACATGATAGGCGGAATGGGCTTTGTTGCATTGCCATACTGGGTTATCTTTTTGAAAAACAAATAAACATTAGGAGCGAAGGAAAACTGCCTACGCTCCTATTTTTTTGCTATTTTGTTGACAAAAGCAACTCATTTATATATAATATAAAACACTTTACGCAAATAATTTGCGGAAAAAGGAGGCTTACCTATGAAAAAATTAGTAGCACTTTTGCTTTTGACACTACTTGTACTTACTTGTACGTTGACTGCTTGTGGTGATCCACGCCCAACGTTGCAAATTTACACAAACTCTGGTTTTGCTCCATACGAATACGTAAACGAGTACGGCGAAGTTGTTGGTATTGACATTGATATCGCTCAAGAAATTGGCGAAGCACTTGGTTACAACATTGTAATCAACGACATTGACTTTGGTATGATTTTGCCAGAAGTAGAAAAAAATCCACTTGCTGTTGGTATTGCTGGCTTGACTCAAACAGACGAACGTGACGAAGTTGCTACAGCATCCATCGTATACGCAACAAGCGTACAATACGTAATTGTACAAAAGGGTGCATTGGACAGCGTAGTTGATGCAAACGGTAAAGTTAGCCTTTCCGCACTTGCTGGTATGACAATTGGCGTACAAGAAGCAACAACTGGTGACTACCTAGTTAGTGATGCTATCGACGGCACAACAGACGAAGAAGACGGCTCTCACATTGCTGGCGCGTTGGAAGGCACAGACGCTGCTAAACTTGCATACGCAAACGCTATCATTGCTAGCAGCGACATCGGATCTACAGTTGACGCTGTAGTTGTTGATAAGTTGCCTGCACTTGCAATCGCAAATGCTAACAGCAGCTTGCAAGCTTACGAACTTGACGAAGAACCAGAAAGCTACGTTTTGTACTTCAACAAAGATGCTGGCGAACTTGTTGAAAAAGTAAACGCTCTTCTAGAAACTCTTATCGAAAAGGGTGTTGTCGAATACTTTACACTTAAACACAGTGGCGAGTTTGTTAAATAATAGGAATTGATATGAAATTAGACGTTTTTAATTACGTTTGGGCAGCAAAAGGTCCTATTTTGCAAGGCCTAGGCATCTCGTTGCTGATTGCACTAGTCGCCGTTGTGATAGGTTTTGTAATTGGCGTATTGCTTGCCATGGTAAAGATTGCACCAAAAAACAACGTTGCAATGAAAATACTAGACAAATTTGTCGATTTGTATATCACCGTTGTTCGTGGTACACCAATACTAGTGCAACTGCTTATCATGTACGGCGTGGTGTTTGCTAGCTTGAAAACCAACCCAACCAACTTGATAGTACCTATCGTGGCATTTGGTCTAAACAGTGGCGCTTACATGGCAGAAATTATCCGTGGCGGTATCAACTCGGTGGACAAAGGTCAGCTAGAAGCAGGCCGCAGCCTTGGGTTGAATTGGACAACGTCAATGCGCAAAATTGTGATTCCACAAGCAGTAAAGGTGGTTGTACCAAGCATCTTTAACGAAATTATTATGCTTGTAAAGGAAACTTCCGTTGTTTGCTACATCGTACTTCGCGTTGGCAACAAACAAGTGTGGGATTTGCTTGGCATTGCAGAAAAACTTGGACTAGCAAAACCTGCTGCATACATGACGTTGATATTTACCGTTGCCATCATCTACCTTGTTGTAGTGCTTGGTTTGACGTTTGTTCAAAAATTGGTGGAAAGGAGGTTTGCGCGCAATGAACTATAAACAAGTGTTGCTTAAAACTACTGCCTTGACCAAAGACTTTGACAATACGGCTGTACTTAAGGGCATTGACCTAGAGCTACACAAGGGCGACGTTGTGGCTATCATTGGCCCATCGGGATGTGGTAAATCTACATTTTTGAGATGTCTAAACCTTCTAGAAATGCCAACTACTGGCGAAATCATGTTGGACGGCGAATATTTGTTTAAGTCTTACAGCCCACTTACAAAGCTGCTCATCAACAAAATCAAAAAGAGTGATCCTAGCAAAAAGGACGAAATAGAGCAACTTGCCAAGTTTCTTAAATCTCAAAAGGCTGAAGAAAAAGAAATTGCAAAAAATGCAAAGCTTTTGATAAATTCTTACCGCGAAAAAGTAGGAATGGTTTTTCAACAATTTAATTTGTTTAACAACCTTACCGTGCTAGAAAACATTACGCTTGCTCCTGTACATCTAGGCAGATGCACAAAGGAAGAAGCAAATGCTCGTGCAATGGAATTGCTTGGCAAGGTTGGTTTGGAACACAAAGCAAACGACTACCCATCACAACTATCGGGTGGCATGAAGCAACGTGTGGCTATCGTGCGCGCGCTTGCTATGGACCCAGAAGTGTTGTTGTTTGACGAACCAACCAGTGCACTTGATCCAGAAATGGTTGGCGAAGTTTTGAAAGTAATGACAGACCTAGCAAACGAAGGCATGACCATGGTTGTGGTTACTCACGAAATGGGCTTTGCAAGAGAAGTTGCTAATCGCGTTATCTTTGTAGACGAAGGCGTAATCAAGGAAGAAAACAACCCACAAGAGTTTTTTGGTAATCCACAAAACGAAAGACTTAAAGACTTTTTGTCCAAAGTATTGTAAAAAAGACAAAATAAAAGGCTCTCAAACGAGAGCCTTTTTTGTTTGCAAAAATTATGCAACTTGTCTGTGAGTGTGTTTAACTACCCATTGTTTCATCTTGATGCCAAGCCAGAATGAATAGATACCAAGTGTGATGATAGATAGCAAGAACCATTTGATATAGTTACCAAACAATTGGATGCCTTTACCGTCGAAAGTCAATCTTACACCGTCAATGATGGTGTGCTTTGCCAACCATCTTTGCTTCATGCATACCATTGATGGATACAAAAGTGTCAACGTGATTGCCGTAAGGAAAGCTGTTAGGATGTTGATACCGATTAGACCAATAAGTCTACCATCAAATCTGGACTCTGCCGCAACAGGTGCTGCAACGTTTACAACCACTGTAGTTTGTGGAGCTGGAGCAGGTGCTGGTGCTGGAGTTTCAACTACTTTTACTTCTGTGTTTTGTGTTTCCATGGGAGTTTCTCCTTTTGTTTTTTAGTTGATACCTTATTATACCCCCCCCGAAATGAATTTGTCAATACCCTTTTTTCATTTTTAACAATTTTTTTTGCTGTTTTGGGCAATATCAAGGCGATACGTAAGCAAACAAAAAGGCCACCCTTGTGGGTGGTCTTTAATTTTGCTTAATTGTTGCCAAAACATGCCGTTTGATTTGCAAAACACATGCGTGGGTGGTAATCAATATGGCGTAACGAGAGATTTGAAACTGGTCAAAAATCCGCGACGTGTTACCACCTAATTTCTTTGTTTTGCAACTGCAAAAAGTCGTTTGCTTGCGAAAAATGTTTGCATCCAAAAAATCCGTGGTATGCCGAAAGTGGACTTGGGTGCGCACTGGTTAGTACTAGGTGTTGGCGGTTGGTTACCAAATGCCTTTTGGCGATGGCGTTTGCTCCCCACAACATAAATACTACACCACTTTCGCGGTTGTTGAGATATCTAATTACTTGGTCGGTAAATTGCTCCCAGCCCTTGCCCTTGTGAGAGTTGGACTTGCCTTCTTCCACAGTCAATACGCTGTTGAGCAGTAGCACGCCTTGGTTTGCCCATGGGAGCAGATTGCCACCCTTGATGATAGAGTCGTAACCCAAATCGTTTTTGATTTCCTTAAGCACGTTTTGCAAGCTTGGTGGTGGACGAACACCATCAGGCACGGAAAAGGATAGCCCCATGGCTTGTCCTTGGTGGATGTATGGGTCTTGCCCCAAAATTACCACGTTGACTTCTGCCGGGCTGACGTTGTCAAAGGCTGCTAGCATAAGTTTTTTGGGCGGAAAGATGGTTTTGTGAGCGTACTCATCCACCAAAAATGCTTTTAGCTGCTTGAAATATGGTTTTTCAAACTCGGAAAGAAACAGTTCTTCCCATCCGTTGTAAAAGTGGCTCATTGCTTTGTGATTAGCATGGAGTGAGACACACATGCAATACTGTCGCCTTCGCCAAGAACAATTTCAGTGCTGTCTGATACTTCACGAACTAGTCCGTTGTAACGCACGCTGAACTCTGTTTCGCCTTCGATTGCCGAACGCAAAACGTAGCTGCCTTCTTCGATTTGTCCGTTAGCGCCCACGTTGTAGATAACGTTGCGAGCAAGCACGTAGCTGTCGCCTTGCATTTCCATTTCTTCTAGGTAGTCTTCGGCTGCAACTTCTTGATTGCTGCCTTCCATCTTTTTGCGCTCTGTCTTGGTTGTGTACTTGTACTTTTTGAGAGTGCGGGCTATTGCTACTACTGCTCCAAACAAGCCTACGGCTAGTACGCACAATGCCACGATGATGATTACCTTATCCGTTTGCGCTAGTTGAAAAAATTGCATAAGTTTCTCCTGTGTGTTGTTGATAAAAAGGACTGCCAAAAGCAGTCCCTTTGTTGTTAGTTATTAGCCTTGGCAAACTTCGTTTAGTTGAGCAAGCATTTGATCTAGGTCTGCACCGTGAGCTGCTGCTGCTTCTTCGACTGTTTCGAAGTGAGCAAGTTGACAATGGATGCAACCCATACCGTAAGAAGAAAATACGTACGATGTTTGTGGGTTTACTTGCAATACTTCTACAATTTTCATGTCTTTTGTTATCATAACAATTCTCCTTGTTTTTTAGTTGTAACTTTGTTATACAATTTTAATGCAAAATTGTCAACGAATATTGCAACAAAAGTTGCAAAAATGTGTAAATTTGTCGACTTTGTTAGTATCCAATAAGAAAATACGCTACGCCGACTGCGGCGACTAATCCGACGATGGCTGTAAGAGTTGCTTTCCACCAGGATACCGGTGATTTGCCGCTTACCTTTGCTTGTCCGCTTTCCGTGGCTACACCCGATACGTAGCTGTTGAAAAGCTTACCTTTGTGCTTGGTTGCCGTTACGTACAACGGTAGCATCAAGTACTTAAACGAGCGGGATAAATACGTAGTATTTAAGTTTAGCGTCCCTTTGACGTCGGCAAAGTGCTTTGCCATGATTTGATTTTCGATGACGCTACGCATTGTATCTTGCGCTGTTTTAAATGCATCTTGCGGAGATACCGTGTAGTTATCCGCTGCAAAACCCGCCAAATACTTGTCGTCATAAACCACGTATTTGTTTTGTGGGAATGGGTGAAGTTTATCCACTTGGCGTTGCGGAACGCTGTTGCTACCATTTACAAAAACGTCGTCAAAAATTTGTTGGATAGTACCCGATACTGGAAACCATCCAATATACGTTTCGGTATAGGTTTTGCCATTGCGCGTAACGGTGCGTGTGCAACGCTTACCCAAAGTACCGCTGTAGCGTGTGGACGTGTCGCAATCGAAAGTCCACACAGGGATATATGCGCCTTTGACGGAATCTATTTGCAAGTTTTTGCGGAACTTGCCCGGTGCAAACAGACGACGCTTGCGCCATTTCAAGATGGCTTGTTGGGCTTGCTCTACCGTGGTTTCAAATGGTATCACCGTATCTGGCTTGACAGAGTTGAGTGCAGACGAATCCACTACAACCGCCGATCCGCAAAACGGACAAGTAGTTGCAATGGTTGTTTGCGACAAAATTGTTTGCGCGCCACAGTTTTGACAACGGTAGGCGTAAACGCTGCTATCTTGCCAAGTAGCAACCGACTCCATTTCGGAAAAGTCGCGCTCTTTGACGTCGTAGTTGCGCTCGATTTCTTCTACCGACTCGCAATGCTGACAGTACAGGTGTCCCTTTTCTGCAGAGTACACCATGTCTGCGCCACAGTTTGGGCATTGCTGTTGATTGGATTTTTTTACTTTTGCATCTATCATACAAATTGATTAGTTTAGTTTCTCTCCGCACTCTGCGCAAAACTTTGCACCAGGTGCTACTTCGGCATTACAGCTTGGACAGGTTGGTTTGACGGATTGCTTTGCTCCGCACTCTGCACAGAACTTGGCTGTTGGGCTTAGCTTTGCGCCACACTCGGAACAGAACTTGCCTTTGCTTTCATTTTGCTTTGGTTTGTCTTGGGCGTTGGCTACGTTGGAGAAAGTTTGTCCCATTACGCCGCCTGCCATTTGTCCCATGTTCATGCCAACAAATGCGCCTGCCATACCAGGATTTTTTGCAGCATCGCCAAGAGCATCGGCTGCTTTCTTTTGAGTGTACGTGCCCATTTTGTCTTCGAAAATACCCAAAGCGGTACGTTCGTCAAGAGCCTTTTCGACTGCTTCTGGGAAGTTGACGTTGGTGATGCCAAAGGATGTTATTTCTAGACCAAGTGACTCAAACTTTTGTTGAGCACGGCTGTGTACCATGCCGGCAAACTCTTGGTAGTTGGACGCCATATCTAGCGCGGAAATTTTGCTTTCGGCAATGGTGTCACTTAGTTGGCTGACAAGGTCGTTTTTAAGTCTGCCTTCGATATCTTGCACCTTGTACCACTCGTTTGTGCCAAATACTTCTTGCAAAAATACTGTTGGCTCTTTTACGCGGAAACCGTAAGTACCGTATGCCTTGATACGAATTGCACCAAAATCCTTGTCGCGCATTGCAACAGGTGTGGTTGTGCCCCACTTTTGATCGATGAATTGCTTGGTGTTGACAAAGTAAAGCTCTGCCTTAAAGCGTGATTCGCCTTGATACAAAAGCGCGCCAAGTCCGGACAAAATTGGCAAGTTGCGTGTTTCTAGTTTGTATTTGCCTGGTCCAAAAACGTCGGCAATTTTACCAAGATGTACAAAAATTGCGACTTGGGACTCACGTACGGTAAGTTGAGAGCCACTCATAATTTCTTGACCTTTCATGTCAAAGCGATACACAAGCGTATCTTTGCTGTCGTCTTTCCACTCCAAGACTTTCCACATTTGTTTCTTTAACCAACCCATAATTGTTACCCCCTAGATTGATTTGTATATTTTTGTATATTATAGCATAAAATTTGTGGCAAATAAATAGCATTTGAAAAATTTTTGAGTAAAATTTGCAGTTGTTTTGTTTGTAAAACAAAAAGGACGACCAATGGTCGCCCCTACGGTGTTAGTTGTTTTGAGTTGATTGTTGTTGCTTACTTTGCGTTTTTTGCTCTTTTTCTTCAATTAGTTTTCCTAAAAAGTACATTCCCCATACTGAAGGTAACACCAATACGGGTGCAAGCAAGCTGTAAGCGATTAGCACTGCAAAGGTGTAGTCTACAAACAAAGTGATACAAATTGAAACTACAGACAAAACTGCACATAAAATAACTAGAATAACAAATTCAATTTTTACAAATATTTGAATCTTTTTTCCAATGTTGCTAAAAAATTTGTTGAAAAAGTTTTTCATAATTAGTCTCCTTAATTTGTTGTATCACAATTTTACAAGAAGAATTCTTCTTTGTCAAGCCTGTTTAGAAGATTTCTTCTATAATATTAGTATGACAATAGGTAAACGTATAAAAGATTTGCGAATAGATAAGGGGTTGTCGCAAGCAAAACTTGCT